>CAXTTD010000283.1:0-4813 GCA_964246945.1 uncultured Solirubrobacteraceae bacterium
CTTCGAGATCACCGACGCGGGCCGCGCGGCGCTCTCCGAGCGGACCGGCGAGCCCGACCCGTGGGCCACGGAGCCCGACGCCGACGAGCACGCGATGAGCGAGCTCGGGCCGCTCGTGATCGGCATCGGCAAGGCGAGCTGGCAGGTCGCCTCCGTCGCCGACGCGGAGCAGCGCGCCCAGGCGGTGGCGCTGCTCGCCGAGACGCGGCGCAAGCTGTACGCGATCCTCGCCCAGGAGCCGGCGGACGCGGGCTCGAGCGGGGACGCGCCGGACGCGGGGGCCAGCGGCGGGGACGCCGGGGCCGAGGACTAACCTCCCGAGTCCGCATGTCCCTCACCGCGCACGACCCGACGGCGGCCTCGACGGCCGCCCCCGCGATCGCCGTCACGGACCTCGTCAAGACCTACGGCGAGGTCCGCGCGGTGCGTGGGGTGAGCTTCGAGGTCGGCACCGGCGAGGTGTTCGGCTTCCTCGGCCCCAACGGGGCGGGGAAGACGACCACGATCAACATGCTGTGCACGCTCGCCAAGCCGACCTCCGGCCGCGCGCTCGTCGCCGGCCACGACGTCGTGCGTGAGCGTGACGACGTCCGCCGCCACATCGGCCTCGTCTTCCAGGATCCGACGCTCGACGGCTACCTCACCGCCGCCCAGAACCTGCGCCTGCATGCCGAGCTCTATGGCGTCCAGTCGGACCTGGTGAAGCCCCGGATGCAGCAGGTGATGGAGATGGTCGGCCTGTGGGAGCGTCGCGACGTCACCGTCGCGACGTTCTCGGGCGGGATGCGCCGCCGCCTGGAGATCGCCCGCGGCCTGATGCACTCTCCGCGGGTGCTGTTTCTCGACGAGCCGACGATCGGCCTCGATCCGCAGACGCGGCGCTCCATCTGGTCCTATATCCGCGAGCTGCAGGAGCGCGAGGAGATCACCATCTTCATGACCACCCACTACATGGACGAGGCGGAATGGTGCGACCGGATCGCGATCATGGACCACGGTGAGGTCGTCGCGCTCGATTCGCCCGAGACGCTCAAGGCCGGGGTCGGGGCCGACCGGGTGACGATCCACACCGATGACGACGCCGCCGCCATCGACACGCTGCGCGAGCAGTTCGACATCGAGGCGCGGATCGTCGAGGGCGCGGTGGTGTTCGGCGTCGCCTCCGGCGAGGAGTTCGTACCGCGCCTGTTCGCCGACTTCCGGGTGCCGATCCGCTCGGTGGCGGTCTCGCGCCCGACGCTCGACGACGTGTTCATGTCCTACACCGGCACGACGATCCGCGACGCCGAGGAGGACGCCGGCAAGGCACGCAACCGGATGATGATGCAGACGATGGCGGGACGGGGCCGGCGATGAGCGTCGAGACGCTGCCCGGCAGCGACCCCACCCCGACCGGCGTCGCGCCTCGCTCGACGGTCGTGCGCGTGAGCGTGCCGCGGCGCACCGTCGCCTCGGAACTGCGCGCGATCCGGATCGTGTGGCGCCGGGAGGTCATCCGCTACTTCTCCGACCGTCTGCGGATCGTCACCACGCTCGTGCAGCCGCTGCTGTTCCTGTTCGTGCTCGGCTCGGGACTGCAGCAGCTCTCGAGCGCCAGCACCCACGGCGTTAACCTCAAGACGTTCATCTATCCCGGCATCCTCGCGATCTCGGTGCTGTTCACGGCGATGTTCTCCGCCTCCTCGATCGTGTGGGACCGCGAGTTCGGGTTCCTGCGCGAGATGATGGTCGCGCCGGTGCGGCGCAGCTCGATCGTGATCGGCAAGTGCATCGGCGGGGCGACGGTCGCCTCCATGCAGGGCGTGATCGTGCTGTGCCTCGCGGGCGCGGTCCACGTGCCCTACAACGCGCTGATGATCGTCGAGATCCTCGCCCTGCAGGTGCTGCTCGCGTTCGCGGTCACCGCCTTCGGGGTGATGATCGCCGTCCGGATCAAGCAGATGCAGTCGTTCATGGGCGTCATGCAGATGGTGATCACGCCGATGTTCTTCATCTCCGGCGCGCTGTTCCCGGTCTCGGGACTGCCGGGCTGGCTCACGGTGCTCAACCGCATCGACCCGCTCACCTACGCGGTCGATCCGATGCGACGGATCGTGTTCGATCACCTGCACCTCTCCCCGCTCGCCCGGCACGCGCTCGACCGTGGGATCACCTGGTGGGGCTACCGGGTCCCGACGCTCGTGGAGGCCGCGGTGATCGTCGTCCTCGGGCTGGCGATGCTCGCAGTCGCCATCTGGGAGTTCAGCGCGACCGAGTAGTCCCCGCCGGGGGTGCCCGAGATGTCGCCCGCGACACACGACCCGGCATGTTCACCAGCTGGTCACATCGCGTCTGCGCGCCGCTGCCACCCTCACTCCATGTTCATCTTGGTACTCGTCGTCGTCACCGCGGTCTGCTTCGACTTCACCAACGGTTTCCATGACACGGCCAACGCGGTGGCAACGTCGATCGCCACCGGCGCGCTGAGGCCACGCGTCGCGGTGGGCATGGCGGCCATCCTGAACCTTGCCGGCGCGTTCATCTCGATCAAAGTGGCGGCGACGATCGCCAAGGGCATCGTCGACTCCACCTCGCTCGAGCACGGCTCGGGCCTGTCGCTCATCTTCGCCGCCCTCATCGGGGCGATCATCTGGAACCTCATCACCTGGTACTTCACCCTCCCCTCGTCCTCCAGCCACGCCCTGATCGGGGGGATCATCGGCGCTACGATCGTCGCCGAGGGCTCGGGCGAGGTGAAGTTCCACGGCGTCGTGTCCTCGGTCATCGCGCCGGGCATCCTGTCGCCGATCATCTGCTTCGGCGTCGCCGCCCTCGGCACGTTCTTCGTCTACCGGTTGATCCGGATGCTCGGCGAGGGCGCCGCGAGACGCGGCTACCGCTACGGACAGATCGGGTCGGCGGCGCTCGTCTCGCTCGCCCACGGCACCAACGACGCCCAGAAGACGATGGGCGTCATCACCCTCGCGCTGATCGCGCACGGCACGATCAGCCCCAACCACTTCTACGTCCCGATCTGGGTGAAGCTTGCGTGCGCCTGCGCGATCGGCGCCGGGACGTTCATCGGGGGCTGGCGGATCATCAACACCATGGGCAACCGGATCACCGAGATCGAATCCCCCCAGGGGTTCGCTGCCGAGGCGGCGAGCGCCGCGGTCATCCTGTCCTCCTCCTACTACGGCTATCCGCTGTCGACCACCCACGTGGTCTCGGGCGGCGTGATGGGCGCGGGCGCCGGCAAGCGGCTGGAGAGCGTCCACTGGGGCGTCGCCGGCCAGATGGCGATCGGCTGGGTGCTCACGATCCCCGCGGCGGGGGCAATGGGCGCCGCGACCTGGGAGGTCGCGCACCTGTTCGGCGCCAACTCGACCGCCGGCATCCTGTTCATGGCGCTGGTCGCCGCGGCGGCCGCGGGCGGCCTGTTCACGCTGGCCCAGCGCAACCGGGTCGGCGCCGGCGACCTCGACCGCACCCAGGTCTCGCCCGATGACGAAGCCCGGCTCGGCGCCCCGGCGACGGCGGGAGCGGCAGCGTGATGCTCGGTCTCGCCACCCCCATCGTCGTGTGGAGCGCGATCTGGAAGATCATCGTCGCGTCGCTGGTCGGCGGCGCGGGGGTGGCGATCGTGTTCGGGTTCGTGGTGCTCGGCGTCGAACGCGGTACCGAATCCGGCGCCGGGGGCACGACCAAAGCCGTGAACTTCACGATGGCCGCCCTCGCAGGTGCGTTCTGCATCTTCGCCGTGGTCGTAGGCATCTACGCGATGACCAAGAAGTAGTACCGTCGCCGTCCGCCGAACCCGCTGGTAGCTTTGGCCGCGTGAGCACCGACCACGGCGAGGCAGGCGCGGCCGTCGGGGGGAGCGTGCCGGTCGTGCACAACCCGTCTCGTCACGAGCTCCAGCTGCACCTCACGGGCGGGGACATGGTGTGGATTGACCTCGAGGGGCCCACCGACGAGGACCTGCGGGAGGTCGCCCAGCACATCAAGCTGCACCCGCTGACGCTCGAGGACGCCCAGAGCTTCGACCAGCGCCCGAAGATCGAGGACTACGCGGACTACGTGTTCATGGTCTTCTTCGGGGTCGATCCGGGGACCGAGTCCGGCCAACCGCTGCTGCGCGAGGTCCACATGATCGTCACCTCGGGGGCGGTGGTGACGATCCACCGTCGCCACAACCAATGCCTCGAGGACCTGCGCCGCCGGATCGATGCGCGAAGCTCCGGGCGCGACCGGCTGTTCGTCGTCTACGAGATCCTCGACGCGGTCACCTCGACGTTCGGGCCCGTCCTCTCCCGCGTCGACGACGACATCGACGACATCGAGGACCAGGTTCTCAGTGATCCGCGCGAGGAGGACCTCAAGCGGATCTACGCGCTCAAGCGCGACCTGGTGGCGATGCGGCGGGTGATCTCGCCGATGCGTGACATGTTCCAGCGCCGCGAGGACCACCTCGCCCGACTGCCCGGGATGCAGCCCGACGACATGATCTACTTCCGCGACCTCTACGACGGGCTGATCCGGACTTCGGAGATGATCGACAGCTACCGCGACCTGCTCTCGGGCGCCAGCGACCTCTATCTCTCGACGGTCGCCAACCGCCAGGGCGAGGTGAACCGCCAGCTCACCATCATCGCGACCATCTTCCTGCCGCTCACCTTCTTCACCGGCTTCTTCGGTCAGAACTTCAGCCTGCTCACCGGCCACTTCATCAACCACGGCTGGACGTTCTGGGTGTTCGGGGTCGGCCTGCTGGTCGTCTCAGTGCTCGCGTTCTGGGTGTGGTTCCGTCACCGCGGCTGGATCGGCAGGGACG
>CAXTTD010000284.1:0-4807 GCA_964246945.1 uncultured Solirubrobacteraceae bacterium
CAAAAGCCGGCCCAAGCCGCGTCGGAGGTCACCTCGATGGCAAAAACCTAAAGGGGGGGTTGGGCAATTTGCCAAGGGAGCCCCCGCGGCCGGCGCCACGGTGGCTGCGGTACGCTCAACCGCACCCGCGGGCGAAGTGTTGTGGTTGCACAAAAGCCTTCCAAGCTTTTAGGGCGGGTTCGATTCCCGTCGCCCGCTCTCGACTCGCGGCCTCGGGCGCGCGCCGGGCCGGTTATGATCGAGCTCGTCACGGGGAGTGGCGCAGTCTGGTAGCGCACCCGGCTGGGGGCCGGGCGGTCGCAGGTTCAAATCCTGTCTCCCCGATCATCGAAGTGCCCGCAAATCCGCTAGTTAGCCGCAACGCTAATTCGGGTCAGAATCGCCAGAGGGCATCAAAAGGGCATCAAACGCGGAGTCAGGACGGCATCAGACGCAGAGTGAGCCGCGGGACCGCGACGGTGCGCACGACATTTCGGATCGTGCTGCGAGCGATGACGGCCACAGGTGGGGCCAGCTTTCGACCGCGACAGGCCGCGTCTCCCGAGCCGAGCTGGACGACCATCTTGTTCTCGACCGACGGCTGTGCCCGTCTTGAGTCCAGCTTTCGGACTGCTCCCTCCGCCACGGCTCTCGTGAGCCGAGGCGAGCCTCTACCTCGGCGGCGATAGTTCGCCAGGACAATCCCACAAAGGGATCCGCATCGAAACACCTGCGTGAGCGGCCCGACTCTGCCGCTAAGCGCCAGGAGCGGCACTATGGCCTCGGCGAGCGAGAGCGCCCCTGCGGCGACAGAGCAGCACTCGCCGGCGAGGGCGCCGAGCGGCAACCGGCACGCGTGCGTGCCATCGCGATTCCGTCGGCTGGGGAGATCAGAACGCGGCCCGATAGGTCGCGATGATCACGCCGGTGCTCGACGTGACGCAATCGAGTAGTCGCAGAGAGGCCGGGACGGCGTCGCGAAACAGCCGGCGTCCTTGGCCAAGCACGACCGGAGCGGTCATGAGCAGGTACTCGTCGATCACCTCGGCGGCCATCAAGGACGCGATGAGCACGCCACTGCCCATGATGACCAACGGCATGTCGAGCGTTCTCTTCAGCTCGGTGACCTCGGCGGCCGCATCGCCGCACAGCGGTATCGAGTGAGGCCATCGCAGCTTCGCTGCCGGGTCGCGCGAGGCGACGTACTTCGGCCGGGCATCGAGCGCATCCTTGAACGGGCCGCCACGAGCGTTCCAGGTGCTCAGCAGATCGTCATAGCTTCGGCGGCCAAAAAGCCAGGCGAAGTCGCTGCCCATGACCTCGCCCATCCGCGCTCCAGTCAGCTCGTCGCTGTAGGACGCGGCCCAGCCACCACCAGAGAACCCGTCTCGCGTGTCTTCGTCCGGGCGGCCCGGCGCCTGCATCACGCCGTCGAGCGTCATCCAATTGATCACGATGACCCCGGCCACAGATCCTCCTCTCTAGCGCAATCGGCCGACCGTACCAAGGGTGCCGCGCTCACGAGAGGCTGTCGTAGATCGGTTGGAGTTCGTTCCAGCGTGTCTGGATGTCGCATCGTTCTTGGCCTGAGATGTGCGCCGCGAGATCTTCAAGGTGCACTTGCCATCCAGCGCCGTAGCCGGCGAGCTGTTCAAGCGGCATCCCGCGTTCCTCGATGACCAGGACGGTCTCATCGCCCGCCGACGTTAGGGACACCTCAATCACGCAGTCTGCAGCGTCATCGTTTTGGCGGGTGATCACGACCAGTCGCCGTGGGGGGGCGCAAACCTCGACTCGGCCGGTGCCCTCCCAGCCGCTGGTGAACTCCGCCTGGAATGTCCCCCCGAGGCGGAGATCTCCGTTGACCTTCGCGATCCAACGGGCGAGCCGTTCGGGTTCGGTCAACGCGGACCAAAGGTCCTCGACGGTCGTGCTGTAGCGATCCTCCATGCGGACCGCCGCCGTTCCGTTCTCAGCGCTCAGGGTTCCCAGGACGCGGTTCTGCGGTCGGTGTGCGCTCATCGGTCTCTCCGTCGGTTGCGTTTGCCTCGTGCCACCTCGGTATGCAGAGCGTCGAGGCGCTGCTCCCAGACCGCTCGATACGGCGCCAGCCACGCATCGAGCTCGGCGATGGGCTCAGGCTGCAGGGTGTAGACGCGTCGCTGCGCCTCCTGGCGAGCCTCGATGAGCCCCGCCTCCCGAAGGACGCGTAGGTGGCGCGACACCCCTGGACGGGAGATCGGGAGCAGCGCCGCGAGTTCGCCCGCGGTTGCTGGCCCGTCGACCAGCGACCGGAGCACGGTGAGGCGGCTCTCGTCTGCCAGCGCTCGAAACACCGCCTCCATACGGTCAGAGTACCAAATCTGTTACGTAACGGCTATGGTACGCGGATCAGCGAGACATCCGACCAGACAGCCCGAAGGTGCTGGCGCATGGAGACGACAAACATCTACTCGACGCCACCGATCGACGGCAGGAGCGACGTCGCGACCGCGCTGCGATCGAACGACACCGCCATGTTTCTCTACGACATCGAGCCCGGGGGCGCTTCGTGCCCTTACCACTACGAGTACGTCGAGGAGTGGCTGCTCGCCGTCGCCGGCGAGGTGACGCTGCGCACCCCGGAGGGCGAGCACCTCCTCTCAGCCGGCACCCTCACGTGCCTGCCCGCCGGACCCGCCGGAGCACACCGAATCCTGAACCGCGGGCCGGGGACAGCGCGGGTGCTGCTGTTCTCGGACCGGCGCACCCCGGCCGTCTCGGTGTACCCAGACAGCCAGAAGATCGGGGTATGGCCCGGTGACCCCGCCGACGACGGTCTCATCTTCCGGCGCGACAACGCCGTCTCGTGGTCTCACGGAGAAGACGGCTGGCAGGTCGCCGATCCGCGAGACCTCACAACCGCAAACGAAAGGGACAACGTGACCGATGAGCACACCACCCCTACCACCCTGGGGAGCCTGCATCTCATACACGGCCGCGGCGTCGTGCGACTCCAGGATCGTATCGACACCGACATCAATGACCTCTGGTCGGCGATCACCGAGCCCGACCGGCTTGAGCGCTGGCTGGGCGACGTGCAGGGAGAGCTCCAAGTCGGGGGTCGCTTCCACGCCCACTTTCACGCGGGCGGCTGGGACGGCGACGGGGTAGTTGAAAAGTGCGAAGCGCCACGGCGCCTTCGCGTCATGATGACGGGCACCGGCGACACCGATGAGAACTCAATCGAAATCACCCTGACCGCCGACGGTCCAAACACGCTGATCAGCTGGGACGAACAAGTCCCCCCCGGCCTCCTGCCCGAATACGGAGCGGGCATCCAGATCCACCTTGAAGACCTCACCGCCTACCTGCACGGAGGCGATCGCTGCGACTCAGACCCACGGATCCAGGAACTGCTCACCGCATACGAACCTCTGCGACCGGACGTCGACGCAGTCCAGCAATGACCGACAAGTCAGCCCTGGTGATCATTGACGTTCAGCACGGTCTCATCGACGGATTCGAGGACGACTGGCGCGACACCCTGCCGGTCATTCAAGACATAGGCTCGCGAGCCCGCGCAGCAGGAACCCCGGTTTTCGTCGTCCAGCACTGCGGGCCAACGCCGGCGCATCCCCTACACCGCGACCAGCCAGGCTGGAAGCTGCACCCCATCGTCGACCCTCAGCCCGGCGACCTGCGCATCGAGAAGCGCTGGTCTGACGCGTTTCGCGACACCGATCTGGACAATATGTTGCGGAGCGCGGCGGTGACGCGCCTCGTGCTCGTCGGCGCGCAAACCGAGCTCTGCCTCGATACGACCGCTCGGCGCGCACTCTCCCTCGGCTACAACGTCGACCTCGTCACCGACGGACACACCACCTCCGCCAACCAGATCCTCACCCGCAAGCAGATCATTGCCCATCACAACGCATCCCTGGCCAACCTCGCCACCCGGGATGTCCGCCTCAAAGCCAGCCCAGCCCGAGACATCGCCTTCGCCAATCAGGCATAGCGTCTGATCGGCGTAAGCAGCCGCAGACACCCTCTATGACTGTCCCACAGGCGAACGACCTACGGACGCGGCCACTGGGGGCGTCCGGGCCGGGTGCGCGGAGGCGGGGCTGTCGCAGTAGACCCACCCGGTGAAGTGCCCGTCCAGGGGGCGACAAGCGGGACACCGTCCGAGGGCAGATTCGCCCAGCGCCCGTCGCCGTCCATCACTCGGCGACCACGAGACACGGCTGACCGCACGTCGGCGCTCCTTCCACGAATCAACGGCAGTCTCATCCGGTCCCGCGGCCGGCAGTAAGGCAGCTGCTTCTGGCCGAACGCGGGAGCGAGCTTGATCGGGGCATCGCATTGGTGCGGATCGGCTGGCCGTGCGTCCGGCTGTCTCGTGCAGTCGACGCTTCTCGGCCGAGGTCTGCCGCGGAGTGCCGGACTCCTCGCCCGGTCGCGTGAGCTTCGCCGAGCGCAGCGAGGTCGGTGTGGGAGCCGGCGCCAGCCGGCGGTCTTGATCGTGCGTCGGCCCCCTACCTCTGAGCCCGTTCCATTCCTCGTTGCTGTCGTTCAGCGGTTGGGGGTCGGGGTGGCAAGGACGTGCCGCCCACCACACATTTGGTGGGACTGCGCCGCGGGCAGCTCAGCGTCAACGGCGCCATCGGCGGCGCGGCGTAGGCCCGTCCTCGTCGAGGATCTCGCGGTAGCGTCGCTGGCGCTCCGCGGCGGCATTGGCTGTCTCGGGCTCCGGTGCCGGCGGCGGCTCGGGCGCCGTGCGTCGTCCCGTCTCCGCGGGCGCCGGCACCCGCGCTGGTGTCATCTGGACCTGCTCGCGGGGGGCCGG
>CAXTTD010000285.1:0-4796 GCA_964246945.1 uncultured Solirubrobacteraceae bacterium
GCCGGAGCCACGCGCCTCAGGGGCCGCCGCGCGCCGCGAGCTGGCCGCACGCGGCGGCGATGTCGCGTCCGCGGGTGAGCCGCACCGTCGCTCCGACGCCGCGGCGCTCAAGCTCGGCGACGAACGCGGCGATCGCCTTCGGCGAGGAGCCCTCGAACTCCGAGTCGGTGGGGTTGAATGGGATCAGGTTCACCTTGAACATGCGCGGGTCGAGGACCTCGGCGAGCTGGCGGGCCTGGGCGTGGGAGTCGTTGACGCCCGCGAGCATCACGTACTCGACGAACACCATCCGCCGCTTGCGCTCATACCACCGCCGGCACGCCGCGAGCACGTCCTCAAGCGGGTAGCGGTCGTTGACCGGCATGAGCTCGGAACGCAGCGACTCCTCGGCGGCGTGCAGCGACAGCGCGAGCCGGATCGGCGCCGGGTGCTCGGCGAGCCGGTCGATGCCGGGGATCCAGCCCACCGTGGAGATCGCCGTGCGGCGGGGGCCGATCCCGAGGTCGGGCAGCCGCGCGCATGCCGACAGCACGTTCTCGAGGTTCATCATCGGCTCGCCCATGCCCATGAACACGGCGTGGTCGACCGGCCCCAGACGCCGGAAGTGCAGCGCCTGGTCGAGGATCTCCGAGGCGGTGAGGTTGCGCCCGAAGCGCATCGCGCCGGTCGCGCAGAACGCGCAGGTGAGCGGGCACCCCGACTGGGAGGAGAGGCACAGCGAGCGCCGGCCGTCGCGGTAGATCATGAGTACCGCTTCTATCGGGCGCCCATCGGCGGTCGAGAGCAGCACCTTCACCGTCCCGTCGCGGGCGTGGGCCTGCTCGAGCACGGTGAGCGACGACACCGGGACGCGCTGGGCGAGCTCGCCGCGCAGCCGCGCCGGCAGATCGGTCATCGCGTCAAAGCCCTCCGCCCCGCGGGCGAGCCACTGCCATACCTGCCGCGCGCGGTACGCCGGCTCGCCGAGCTCGGCGAGCGTCTGATCGAGCAGATCCAGATCCATGGCCACTATGGAAGCATCCTGCACCCATGCGCCTGCAGAAGTTCCTCGCCACCGCCGGCGTGGCCTCCCGCCGCGCGAGTGAGCGAATCATCGCCGCCGGCCGGGTAGAGGTCGGCGGCGAGACCGTCACCGACCCCGCGCGCGACGTCACCGAGGGCGAGGTGGTTCGCGTCGACGGCCGCCCGGTGCAGATCGCCGAGGACCGGGTCGTCTATGCGGTCCACAAGCCCGCGGGCGTCGTCTCCACCGCCCACGATCCCCAGGGGCGCCCGACGGTGGTCGAGATCGTGCGCTCGGCCCGGCGCCTGTACCCAGTGGGGCGCCTCGACGCCGACTCGACCGGCCTCATCCTGCTCACCGACGACGGCGATCTCGCCCATCGCCTCACCCATCCGCGCTTCGAGGTCGACAAGACCTACCGCGCGGCGCTCGCCGGCCCGCCGATCACCGACGCGCAGATCCGCGCCCTGCGCGCCGGGGTGACGCTCGAGGACGGGCCGACCGCCCCGGCGCGAGTCAGACGTCTCGGCGCCCGCGACGAGAACCTCATCGAGGTGACGATCCACGAGGGCCGCAACCGCCAGGTGCGGCGGATGTGCGAGGCGGTCGGCCATCCGGTGCGCAGCCTGCGCCGGGTCGCCTTCGGCCCGCTGGGGCTCGGCGAGCTGCCCGCGGGCGTCGCCCGCCGGCTGTCGGCCGAGGAGGTCTCGGCGCTCACCCGGGCCGGCGGGGCCTCGTGAGCGTGCCAATATGCCGTTCGCAATGCGTCTGTTCGCGCTTCGCGGCGCCAACAGCGTCGCGGCCAACCACGAGGGCGCCATCCTCGAGGCCACCGACGCTCTCATCCGCGCGCTCATGGAGCGCAACCGGCTCGCGGTCGATGACTTCGTGAGCTGCATCTTCACGCTCACCCCCGACCTCGACGCGCAGTTCCCGGCGGTCGCCGCCCGCCACCTCGGGTTCGACCGGGTGCCACTGCTGTGCGCGCGAGAGATCCCGGTTCCCGGCGCCCTGCCGAGCGTCATCCGGGTGCTTGCCCATTACCACGCGGCCGAGAGCCACGAACCCCAGCACGTGTACCTCGGCGCCGCCCAGTCGCTGCGCGAGGATCTCACCTCCGCCCAGTGACCGCCGGGTAGCCTGAGTCGCCGCCGATGCCCATCGAGTTCGGAGAACGCATCCGCCGGATCCCGGCGTACCCGCTGGCCGCCGGCTACGACCTTGGCGCCGACGTGGCGATGCTCGCCTCCAACGAGTCCCACGCCGAACCCCACCCGGAGGTGATCGCCGCTGCCCACGCGGCCCTCGCCGGGGTGCACCGCTACCCCGACCCGTCCTACGCGCCGCTGCGCCGCGCGCTCGCCGACCGCTACGGCATCCCCCGCGAGCGGATCGCGCTCGGCAACGGCTCCTGTGACCTGCTGCTGTGCGCCGGCGAGGCGCTGCTCGAGCCTGGCGCCGAGCTCGTCTACGCGTGGCCGGCGTTCTCGGTGTACCCGCACCTCGCCGCCGCCTCCGGCGCGCGCGCGATCGAGGTTCCGCTCGACAACGAGGACCGCCACGACCTCGACGCGATGGCCGCCGAGATCACCGTGGCCACGCGCCTGGTGCTGGTGTGCAACCCCAACAACCCGACGTCGACCTCGCTGCCGCTGGAGGCGATCGAGGGGTTCCTCGATCGCGTGCCCCGCCACTGCGCGGTGATCCTCGACGAGGCGTACTGCGAGTTCGCGCTCGCCCTCGGCGACACCTACGCGTCGGTCGAGCTGCTGCGCCGCCACCCGAATCTGATGCTGCTGCGGACTTTCTCCAAGGCCTACGGCCTCGCCGGGCTGCGCGTCGGCTACGGCCTGTGCGGCTCCCCGGAGCTGCGCGCCGCGGTCGACCAGGTCCGCCAGCCCTTCTACCTCAACATGCCCGCTCAGGCGGCGGCGGCGGAGGCGCTGCGCCACCAGGACGAGGTCGAGCAGCGCGTCGCGCACACGGTGGCGGCGCGGATCGGGCTCACCGACGGCCTGCGCTCGCTCGGGCTATGGGTGGCCGACTCGGACGCGAACTTCGTGTGGGCCCACCTCCCGGAGCCCAACGTCGAGGCCGAGATCCTCGAGGGCTTGAGCGAGCGCGGCGTGCTCGTCCGGGCCGGCGAGGCGCTCGGGCGCCCGGGGGCGCTGCGGGTCACCGTCGGCACCGACGCGGAGAACCGTCGCTTCCTGGGGGCGATGGCTGAGCTCACGTGACCGTGTCGAGTTCCTGACCCGCGTCTGGTAGAACCCCAAGCAGCGCCATGTCCGACCACGCCCGCATCCTCCACGGCGGCCTCGCCGCCACGAGCTGGTCCTCCTACGCGCGCGTCTACGCCTGGCGATTTCGCTAGGCGCTCGGCCGAGACCTCCGTCCGCCGCGAGCCGCGCGGCCGCCCGGAGGCCGGGCGCCGGAACTCCCCGGGTGGGTCGAAAGCGACCCACCGGCCCCTGCGGCGGGGCGTGTCCCCTTCCCGGCGTTGTAGAAAGGATGAGACGATGAGCGATTCTGAGCCGGAGGAACCCGCGGCGCACCGCGGGGTACAGCAGGTGATGAGCGTCGAGCGACCAACCCGCGCCGAACAGATCCGCGACCAGCGGATCGCCCGCATCGACCCGCTCTCCACGCCCCACGACGTGATCGCGGAGATCCCCCTCTCCGACGTGCACGCCGAGGTGCTCCTGCGCGGCCGCGCCGACGTGCGCGGCGTGCTCACCGGCCATGACGACCGGCTGCTCGTGGTCGTCGGTCCGTGCAGCGTCCACGACGTCGCCGCCACCCGTGAATACGCGGAGCGGCTCTCCGAGGAGGCCGCCGAATACGACGAGGATCTGTGCATCGCGATGCGGGTGTACTTCGAGAAGCCCCGCACCACGATCGGCTGGAAGGGCCTCATCAACGACCCGTACCTCGACGGGTCCGGGGATGTGAACGCGGGACTGCGGATGGCCCGCCGGCTGCTCGTGCAGGTGCTCGGCCTCGGGCTGCCGGTCGGCTGCGAGTTCCTGGACCCGATCACCCCGCAGTACATCTCCGACGCCGTGTGCTGGGGCGCGATCGGGGCGCGGACGACCGAGAGCCAGGTCCACCGCCAGCTCGGCTCGGGCCTGTCGATGCCGATTGGCTTCAAGAACGGCACCAACGGCAACGTGCAGGTGGCCGTCGACGCCGTCCGCGCCGCCGCCGTCTCCCACGCGTTCGCCGGCATCGACGACGCCGGCCGGGCGGCGATCCTCACCACCACCGGCAACACCGACTGTCACGTGATCCTGCGCGGCGGCACGGGCGCGCCCAACTACGGCGCCGAGTCGGTCGGTGCCGCGTGCGCGCTGCTCTCGGCGGTCGGCCTGCCCGAGCGGGTGATGGTCGACTTCTCCCACGAGAACTCCGGCAAGCGCCCCGAGCGCCAGCCCGAGGTCGCGCGCGACGTGGGCGCCCAGATCGCGGCCGGCGAGGAGCGCATCGTCGGGGTGATGCTCGAGTCCTTCCTCGTCGAGGGCCGCCAGGACCTCGACACCGACGGTCCGCTCGTTTACGGGCAGTCGATCACCGACGGCTGCATCGGCTGGGAGACCACGACCGAGGTGCTCGACGGTCTCGCCGAGGCGGTGCGCGCCCGCCGCGCAGCGCGGAACCACTAGAGCCACCGGCGGGCGCGATGCGGATCGCGGTGCTCGGCGTGGGCCTCATCGGCGGCTCGGTGGGGCTCGCCGCCGCCCAGCGGCTCGGCGCCGAGATCGCGGGCTTCGATCCCTCGCCGGCGGCGCTCGCC
>CAXTTD010000286.1:0-4795 GCA_964246945.1 uncultured Solirubrobacteraceae bacterium
GCCTCGCGCTCGGCGAGCAGCAGCTCGGCGACCCGCAGATCGTGCGCGGTGGTCACCTTGAGGTTGCCGGGGTCGGAGGCGAGCACGTGGACCACGCCCCCGGCACGCTCCACGAGCCACGCGTCGTCGGTCGCGCGGGCGAGCAGCTCGTCGCCCGCGGTGCGCAGAACCCGGTCGAGCACCGCCCGGCGGAACACCTGGGGGGTCTGGACCGCCCACAGCCGCGAGCGTTCGAGCGTCGCGGTCACCGTGGCGCCGTCGGCGGTCGAGACCTCTTTGATCGTGTCGGTCACCGGCGCCGCGGCGATCACCGCGTCGACCTCCGGCCGACCCTCGAGCGTCGCCAGCGCCTCGCGGAACAGCGCCGCGGGCGCGAGCGGCCGAGCCGCGTCATGGACGATCACCGGGTCCCCGGTGCCGGACGCCTCGAGCGCCGCGAGCACCGAGTGCGAGCGCTGGCGGCCGCCGGCGACGACCACCACGCCCGCGGGCGCGGCGTGCAGCGAGTCAGGCGGCAGCGCCACGACGATGCGCGTCACCGCGCTCACCGCCGAGAGCGTCTGCACGCTGTAGTCGAGCATCGGCCGACCGTGAAGCGGAACGAGCGCCTTGGGCCGGCCGAACCCCAGGCGCTCGCCACGTCCGGCGGCGAGGATCAACGCGACGGCCATCGTCCGCCTAACGGGGCACGAGACGGTGTCGAGGACGCGGACGCGTCGCGACGCGGGGTTAGTCGGCCGCGACCGCGACTTTGGAGACGAAGCCGTGCTGCTCGATGAGCAGCGAGTGCAGGTGCTGCTCGACCTGCTCCTCGTCCATTTCCAGCGCGTACATGAACTCGGAGGCGAGGATTTTCTTGGCCCGGGTGTACATCTGCTTCTCACCCGTCGACAGGCCCTTCTCGGCCTCGCGGATCGCGAGGTTGCGCACGACCTCCGCGAGCTCGTAGATGTCGCCGGTCTTGATCTTGTCGCGGTTGTGCTTAAACCGGCGGTTCCAGTTCTTGGGCATCTCCGAGCACTCGTCCTGGAGCACGGCGGTGACCTTCTTCACCGTCGCCTCGTCGATGATCGGACGCAGCCCGGCGACCGCGGCGTTCTGGGTGGGCACCATCACCGTCATGTCGTTGTGCAGGATCTTGATCGTGAGGTACTCGCGACTCTCGCCGAGCACCTCCTTCATCTCCTTGCGCAGGACCTTGCCGGCGCCGTGATGCGGATAGACCACGCTCTGGCCGATCTCGAACTCGACGTTCACGACGACGACCTCGACCTCGAGATCCTCCAGCTGCTCTTCCGTTAGCTCAGTGATGGTGTCCTCCTCTTGACAGCGGCGCGTGGTGGCCGCGGATTTCCCTACGTTTGCAGGTAGCGATCAACAAGGTTGATCTCCTGCTGGCGGCGGAGGCCCTCTCGGATGTCCTTCGCCCGGATCTCGCCGACTCCCTCGACGGTCTCCAGCTCCCCGTCGGATCCGGCGAGCAGTTCCTCGAGTCCCCCGAACTCGGTCACGATGCGCTGGACCAGCAACCTGGGCAGGCGCGGGATGCGCCCCAGGATCCGGAAGCCGCGCGGGGACACGGGGTAGTCGAGCGTGTTGAGCTTGCGGTCGAAACCGAGCAGCTCGGCGAGGCGCCCGAAGTCCAGGAGATCCTGGTGGGGAAGTCGGAGCAGCTGATCGAAGACGCCGGCGAAGCTCTCGTCGTCGTCGCCGAGCAGGTAGTCGTGCACGAGCGCCGCCTTGTCGGCGCCGACGCCCACCATCGTCTCGTCGAGCTGCATCTCGATCAGCCGGCCCTCGGTACCGAGCTCGACGATGTAGCGCTCGATCTCGACCGCCATGCGGGTGACGAGCTCGACGCGCTGCAGCACGGTGAGCACGTCGTTGAGCGTCGCCCCACCCTCGAACTCGAGGGCGGTGAGGCGGGTGGAGACCTGATCGAGACGGCTGCGGTACTTGTCGAGGGTGGCGAGCGCCTGGTTGGCCTTGGCGAGCACCACCGGGATGTCCTCGAGGATGTACTTCTGCCCGTCGACGTAGAGCGAGACGACCTCCCGCCGCTCGGAGACCGCGATCACGATCGCGTCGACCTGCTTGGAGACGCGCTCGGCGGTCCGGTGCCGGGTCCCGGTCTCCATGGTGAGGATCGTCGGGTCCGGCATGAGCTGGATGTTGACGTGGGCGATCTTGGTCGCATTTGCCGAGAGCGCGATCGCGCCGTCCATCTTGGCCAGCTCGTAGAGGAGCGCGGGCGTGTAGTCGATATCGAGCCGGATTCCGCCGGAGAACATGAACCCGAGCTCGTCGGTATCCCCGATCACGATGAGCCCGCCGGTGCGGGCATCGACGATGTTGTCGATTCCCTCCCGCAGCAGCGTGCCCGGCGCGACCATCTCGAGCGCTCTCATGATCCGGGATTCCTGTCGAGACTCGAGCTCCTCTTTGAGCTCTTCCCCGGAACGCGGCGGCATCCTGGTCGATTTTAGCTTGCGCGCGCCGCGGGTAGCTGCGCGGGTTGCCCGCGCCCGCAGGCAGACCGCGGTTTCCGGCCCCACCTGCGTCGGCCGCCCCCCCGCGGGCAGACCACGGTTCCCGGCGCCACCGGCGCCGGCCGCGCACGGCGGTCAGGCAGCGGCGACTACCTCGCGACGCGCGCCGAGGCCGGCGGCGACCGCCTCCCGCAGCGTCCCGAACCGATCGGGCTCGAGCACCGGCGTCACCCCGAAGCGGCGGGCCTCCTGGAGACGGCGCTCGGCGTGAGCGACCGTGCGCAGCTCGCCGGTGAGCCCGAGCTCGCCGAAGCAGGCGAGCGGAGTCGGATGGGCCCCGTCACCGGTGGTGAGCGCCGTGCGCCGCGCCGCGGAGGCGACCGCGAGCGCCACCGCGAGGTCGGCGCCCGGCTCCTCCACCCGCACCCCGCCGACGACGTTCACGAACACGTCGCTGGAGCCGAGGCCGATACCCGCATGACGAGACAGCACGGCGAGCACGAGCGCCACCCGATTGCGATCCAGCCCCGAGACCACCCGGCGTGGGGGCACGAGCTCTGAGGGGTTCACGAGCGCCTGCACCTCGACCAGCAGCGGCCGCGAGCCCTCCATCGCGCAGAGCACGACGCTGCCCGGCGCCCGCGTCGCCTCGGCGAGGAATCGCGCGGAGGCATCGAGGACCTCCACCAGTCCGGTGTCGCGCATCTCGAACACGCCCGCCTCGTCGGTGGACCCGAAGCGGTTCTTCACCGCGCGCACCGTGCGATACGTGCGCTCGCGCTCACCCTCGAACTGGAGCACGCAGTCGACGAGATGCTCCAGCACGCGCGGGCCGGCGAGCGCGCCCTCCTTGGTGACGTGGCCGACGAGCAGCACCGCGATCCGCAGCCGCTTGGCGAGGCCCATGATCTCCCCGGCGACCTCCCGCACCTGGACGACCGACCCGGCGGCCGAGGACAGCTCGGCACTGTGCAGCGTCTGCACCGAGTCGATCACGCATACCTCGGGTCGCTCGGCGTCGAGCGTCGCCAGCACGGTCGCCAGATCGGTCTCGGCGATCACCGGCACCGCGAGCGCCTCGCCACCACCGAGACGTTGCGCGCGCAGCCGGATCTGCGCCGCCGACTCCTCGGCGGAGACGTACAGGGTTCGCCGGCCCGCGGCGCAGAGGTTGCCCAGCGCCATCGTGGTGAGCGTCGACTTCCCGATGCCCGGTGCGCCCCCGATGAGCACCAGCGAGCCGGGCACGAGGCCGCCGCCAAGCACGTCGTCGAGCTCGCCGATGCCGGTGGAGAGCCGTTCGTGCTCCACCGCCGCGACGTCGCGCAGGGCGATCGGGATCACCGGCGCGGCGCCCGCGCGGCCGCGCCGGGCGCCCCCGCCGGCCGCCCCCCCGCCGGGCGGGCGGGCCGGCTCGCCGCGCGGGGTGAAGGACAGCGCCTCCGGCGCCACCGACGTCCGTGTCTCGGAGAGTTCCATGCCCGAAGAACGCGCGACCGGGACGGGATCTTGCGCTCAGTGGTCCTGCACGCAGCGCACGGGGGCGCCGTCGTTGTCCCAGCGGTTGTCGCTCCACACCTGCCCGCCGGCCCGGGGGCAGTAGGAGTCGGCTTCCCAGCCGTAGTAGCCGCCGTAGGGGTAGGGGCCGTCCCTGCCGCGGGAGGGCCGGGCGGCCCGCGAGCAGGTGCTGCCGCCGGTGGCGGGCTGGTAGATCGGTCGTGCGCTGCAGCGCGCGAAGCGGTTGCCGGTCACGGTCATGTGGCTGGAGCCGACGGGTACCCCGTTGGAGCAGCCGTAGATCATGAATCCCGAGCCGACGAGCAGGCTGTTCTCGATCACGAGCTGGTTGGCGCACGGTCTCTGCTGCCCGCCGTTGTCGGTGTTGCAGAACACGTCGGCGGTCTGCGGCTCGGGGTTGATGAGGGTGTCGTGGTCGACGGTGAACGCACCGGTGTCGCAGTACACGTCCTCCACGTGGTCGATGCCGCCGTTGCAGTGCGTCCCCGTGTAACTGCCGCACGGGCGGCCGTCGGCGTCGATGAACGTGTCCTTCACCGTCCACCCGTCGTTGTGGACGCACTCGCTGCAGTTGAAGAGGTGGTCGTGGTCGGCGTACAGTCGGTAGCCGGTGTTGACGTTCTCGCCGAGCGCGATCTGGGTGCTCTGGTCGGTGGCGTTGGCGCCCGACACGCTCGAGTCGATGACGCGGCCGCCGGTGGCCTCGAACTCGACCGCCGGAGGGTTGTCGACGCTGCCCGAGCCGTCCCATTCCACGCACACGTCGGCCAGGGTGACGTTCGCAGCGC
>CAXTTD010000287.1:0-4787 GCA_964246945.1 uncultured Solirubrobacteraceae bacterium
GGCCTGGCTGGGGGCGGGGCTGGGCGTGGGGGCGTGCGCGCGGGCGCGACGCTTCGCGTTCGCGCGAGACCGCATCCGCTGGACCGCCGCCCGCGGATGGCTGCGTCACCTGCTCGCCGCCTACCTGCGCTGCGACCCCGTCGGGCTGCTCCTGCAGGTCTCCAACTCTGGTAAGCCGGCGCTCGACCCGCCCGCGCAGGGGCTGCGCTTCAACCTCTCGCACTCGTCCGACCTCGCGGTGTTCGCGCTGGCCCGTCACCGGGAGCTGGGAGTCGACCTCGAACGCGTCGACAGCGCGCTCGGGTCCGATCCCGTGCCCCGTCGCTTCCTCACCGACGCGGAGCTCGCGGCCCTCGCCCGCGTGGCACCCGAGGCGCGCGCCCGCGCGGCTCTGCAGTGCTGGACGAACCGGGAGGCGTACGGGAAGGCACTCGGCGTGGGGCTCGGCGACGAGAGCGCCGGAGCGCAGAACGACTGGTCCCGGCACGAGTTCGACGCCGGGCCCGGGTACGTCGGCGCCGTCGTGGTGCAGGGACGCGACGCCCGGGTTCCGGCGCACGCCGAGCTGGTCCCGTTCGCTGCCGCCCGCGGTGCTCGCGGGAGCGTCGATCCATCGCTCGAATCTCCTTGCAACAGACCGTGCAGTCCAGATAGATTACCGACGGCAGCCTCAGTGAAAGATGAGCAGGTTTGGGCAGGACGCCGCGGGGCGGCTTGATCCACTGGTTCGATTCAAGGGGTAGAAGATCCGATGGGGATCCTTCGCACGGACGTGACCGACCGCACGGTGGCGCACGATGCTCCCGCGCGCCCGCCGCGCTCGCTGGCCCGCGTGAGCGTGGTGATCCCGACCTACAACGAGGCCGCCAACCTCCCTCACGTCTTCGCCCGGCTGCCCCTCGACGAGCTGTTCGAGGTGATCATCGTCGACGGTCAATCCAGCGATGACACGGTCAAGATCGCCCGCCAGCTGCTGCCCTCGGTCCGGGTGGTGCTCGCCGACGATCTCGGGAAGGGATACGCCCTGGGCTGCGGCTTCGCGGCCGCCCGCAGCGACATCATCGTGATGCTCGACGGCGACGGATCCACCGACCCGGCGGAAATCCCCGCCTTCCTCGACCCCCTGTTCGCCGGCGCCGATCTCGTCAAGGGGTCGCGATTCATGTCCGGAGGGGGGAGCACCGACATCACCCCGGTGCGCTGGCTGGGCAACCGGTTCTTCACTGCTGCCGTCAACCTGCTGTTCAGGAAGTCCTACACCGACCTCTGCTACGGCTACAACGCCTTCTGGTCCGATGTCCTGCCCGCGCTCGGCATCAGCTGCCCCGGCTTCGAGATCGAGACGCTCACGCACGTCCGGGCGGCCAAGGCGGGGCTGGCGGTCGCCGAGGTGCCGAGCGTGGAGCATCCGCGGCTGCACGGCGTGAGCAACCTGCACCCGCTCCGCGACGGCCTGCGGGTGTCGCGGACGATCCTGGTCGAGCGATTTGCGTCCTCGCGCACCGGGATCGACAGCAGGTCTCCATCCTTCAGCGAGCTCGAACGCCGTTCCCGCGCCGCGGGATCGCTGCCGGCCGGGGTCTCGGAGCGCCGTTCCGAAGATGGCTGGGCATCCGCCGGCCAGTTGAGCCTATGAGCGCGCGG
This sequence comes from uncultured Solirubrobacteraceae bacterium, assembly GCA_964246945.1. Taxonomy (GTDB): domain Bacteria; phylum Actinomycetota; class Thermoleophilia; order Solirubrobacterales; family Solirubrobacteraceae; genus Palsa-465. The sequence continues at coordinate 1,645 of CAXTTD010000287.1, forward strand.
GCAGGCCCTCCGGTGGCCGCCCGGTACCTAGCCGTCGCCTTGCGCGAACTCCCCCGTCTCCGGCGCGCCCTGCACGTCGGGGGAGTTGGCGATGACGCCCATCTTGGCGACAGCCTCCGGGGCGAAGCGGAACCGCTGGCCGGCGCCGAGCCCCGGGGCACGCACGACCTCGACCTCGACGAAGCGGCGTTCGACACGGCACACCCGGTATACGGCCTCAGACCCGAGGCTGACTCGCTGTCTGAGCTCACCAACTCTGGGTCTGCGGGCTTCGTGCATGGGGGCGCTCCCCTGTCGGCTTGCGAGCCGGCGTACCGTCGAGCCGGCAACGATGCGCCGTCGGCGCCGGTGACCCGCTCCCGGAGCCCGTCCACGGACGCGCAAAGTCTAGCGGTCACCCAGGCGATAGACCCGGGGAGCGCTCGCGGGCTCTCCCGGCCGCGGGCGGGGTGGGCGACGTGACCGCGGTGGCGACCCCGGCACCGTTCGCACCGATCATGCTCACCACGATCGACGTCGAGCGCGGCCCGGAACGAATCGACGACGGAGCAGGGCACGGCGCCGTATGGGCACTGGTGCGAGAGGGCGGTCGTCCGCGAGGCACGATCCGGCTCGGATTCGTCGACGGACGGGTGAGCGCGGAGCAGCTCTCGGCGGCGATCGCCGCGCTGCCCGACGGCGCGCCGACGCCCCCGGCTCCCGAGACCCCCGACGCGACGCTCCCGTCCGTGTCGGTCGTGATCCCGTGCACGTTTGCTCGGCCGGACGGCCTCGAGGCGTGCCTGCGAGCGCTGCAGCAGTCCGAGCACCGGGACTACGAGGTGATCGTGGTCGACAACCGTCCCGCGGGCTCGGCACCGGTGACGCTGCCCGGGGTCCGCGTGGTGCGCCAGACGCGGCCGGGGATCGCGGCGGCTCGCAACCGGGGCCTGGCCCATGCGAGCGGTGAGATCATCGCGTTCACCGACGACGACGTCGCCGTCGATCCGGGCTGGCTGACCAGCCTCGCGCGCCGCTTCGCGTCTCGGGCGCAGGAGGCGTGCGTCACCGGTCTCACGGTCCCCTCCGAATTGCGCACGCCCGCCCAGCTCGCGTTCGAGGACTACTACGGCGGCTACGGTGGTTTGGGGCTGCGCAGCTTCGAGGCCGTCTCCTACCGTCTGCGTCACGGCAGGGGACCGGCCCACCCGCTGCGTCCGGCGACCGTCGACGCGATCGGCGAGGACGGAGACATGCGCGCGTCGTTCTCCCTGTACGCCACCGGCCACCTCGGCCACGGCGCCAACATGGCGTTTCGCGCCCACGTGCTGCACGAGCTCGGCGGCTTCGACGAGGCGCTGGGAACCGGCACGCCGACGTGCGGCGGCGAGGACCTGGCGATGTTCGCACGGGTGATCTGGGGGGGTCACGCCATCGGCTTCGAGCCGGCGGCGCTCGTTCACCATCGCCATCGACCCGAGGCCGACGCGCTGCGCCGCCAGGTGAACGGATATGGAATCGGCTGGACGGCGACGATGCTCTCGCTCATCCTCGACGAGCCCCGCCATATCGGGTCGATGCTCGCCTCGGTTCCGAGCGGTGGACGCGACCTCGCCGGCCTCTTCCGGGAGCGGTTCACGGGGGCGCCGGCGGACAGCCCGACGACGGACACGCTGATCTCCGAGATGGCGCGCCTGGAGTTGCTCGGCATGGCCAAGGGCCCGCTCAGGTATGTCCGCAGCCGGCTGACGCACCGCCGGTGACGCGCCCGCGCGCGATGCCCGCGGGCCCACCCGGGACCCAACGGCGAAGCGTCCGCACGGTGAGACGCCTCGCGGTTCCCCGCGTGTCGTTGACCACCAACGCCGTGTCACTGATGACCGGCACCATCCTCACGAACGCATTCGGCCTCGCCTTCTGGGCCACCGCCGCCCGGCTGCGGGCACCGGCGATCGTGGGCCGGGCCGCCGCGACCACGGCGGCCCTGGCCCTGCTGGCCACGCTCGGTCAGCTCAACCTCAACAACGTCTTCGTTCGTCTGCTGCCAGTCGCCGGCAAGCTCGGTCGGCAGCTGATCGCTCGTAGCTATCTGGCGACCGTGATCGCGGCCCTCCTGGTCGCGGCGGTGTACGCGCTCAGCGGATTGGGATCCAAAGAGCTCACGGGCCATTGGGACGGAGTGGTCCTGTTCATCATTGCTGTGCCGGTGCTCGCGATCTTCACACTGCAGGACTCGGTGCTCACGGCGCTGCGTCTCACCCGCTGGGTGCCGCTGGAGAACGTCACGTCCGCGTTCGTGAAGCTTGCGCTGCTCCCGGCCCTGGTGCTGCTGCCGATGGGCGGAGGGATCGTGATCGCGTGGGTGCTGCCGACGGCGGTCGCGGTGGCGGTCGTCAGCTGGCTGCTGTTCAGGCGCGCGATCCCGCGGCTCGCCACGCTCGAGGGAACCCTCCCGGGACGGCGACGGCTGCTGTCATTCGTGGGCGGCGAATACGCGAGCAGCATCGCGGCGACCGCCACGGCGCAGCTGATGCCGCTGGTCGTCATCTGGCGGCTGGGGCCCGTGGCGGCCGCGTACTTCACCGTGCCGTGGCTGATCTCGATGGGCATCGTGGTCGTGCTGTGGAACGTCGCTTCGGCGCTCGTCGTCGAGGCCACCGGAGGACATGGCCAGTTCGATGCGCTGTTGCGGCGCAGCGCGATGCTGTGGGCCGGGGTCTCCCTCGCAGCCCTCATCGTGTGCCTGGTGGGCGCCGAGCCCCTGCTCTCGCTCGCGGGAGCGAAATACGCCGGCCACGGTGTCGAGCTGCTGCGGCTGATTGGGTTGAGCGCCCCGCTGAGCGCCATCACCGCCGTCTACTGGACCCTGGTGTGGCTCGATCGACGCGTGTGGGCGCTGGCCGCGTTTCAGGCCTGCTCCGGCCTCGTCCTGTTGGGCGCCTCGGTCGCGCTGCTGCCTCACCTCGGGGTCGCCGGGGTCGGGTGGGCCAACCTCGGCGTCCAGGGAATCTCCGCGCTCGCCGCGGGCGCGCTGACGCTCGCGCGCCTGCGGGATGGACGACTGCTGATCGGCGATACCGGCGATCATGCGGGCGGCGGCGCCGTCGGGCGTCAACGCCGGGCCGGCTGGGGTGGCAAAGGCGGAACCGGTGGCGATCGCGGAC
>CAXTTD010000288.1:0-4765 GCA_964246945.1 uncultured Solirubrobacteraceae bacterium
GTTGCCGGCGGGGTCCTCTTCCCGCGCGTTCGTGAGGTGCGGATAATCGACCTAGAACAGAAAGGGTTGTTGGGTCGGCCGCTATCGGTCTTAAGCCAGCGGCGACGCCTGCCGATGGTGACGCAGGCCGCGGGTGACGCGGAATCCTGTGTGGAGGTGTGTTGTGAGGCGGATCATTTACTGCAGTCAGTCCCGGATCGATTTCAGCCCGGAGGAGTTGGTGGAGCTGCTGGAAGGCGCTCGCGAGCGCAACGCGAGGTCTGAGCTGTCCGGGATGTTGCTGTACTGCAGTCAGAGCTTCTTGCAGATGCTGGAGGGCGAGCCGCAGGCGTTGGCGGAGACCTACGGGCGCATCTCGGCCGACGATCGTCACAACAAGCTCCGGCTATTAATGGACACCGAGATCTCCTCGCGGCTGTTCCCGGACTGGACGATGGGCTTCTCGCACGTCGATGAGGACGAGCTGGCCGACGAGCTTGACGGGTACGTGCCCGAGACCGAGCATCCGCTGGTCAACCCCGACTTGATCACCAGCGGCGAGGTCGCCCAGCGACTGCTGGCGCTGTATGCCGAGAACCGGGTCGCGCGTTGAGCTTCGCCTCGGCTGGCTCCAACTCTAGTTCTGGTCTTGTGGAGATCGACCTGTTCACGCTGGACCGAGATGGCTACCGGATCCAGGAGGTCAGCGAAGCATTCGCGGCCCTGCTCGGCCGGCCAGCCGGCGAGCTCAACGGCTCGGGCTTTCGCGACCTCGTCTTCAGCGACGATCGTGTCGAGCTCAGCGGACACCTCGAGTCGCTGCTCTCAGCAGATCAAGCAACGTCCCAATGTCGCTTTGTTCAGAGCAACGGGCAGGCGCTGTATGTCGAATGGGTGACCCGCCCCCTACCTGAGCCCGGTCGATGGCGTGTGGCGGGAACTGATACCGCCGATCTGGTCAAGCTTCTGGCTGAGCGTCGTGACCTGAAGACGCGACTAGATCTCGCGGTCGGACAGACGATCGTCGCCATGTGGGATCTGGAGATCGACGCCGATCGTTTCCACTGGGAGTCCCAGGCAGCCGCCGTTCTCGGAATCGCACCCCATCAGCTACCCGTCACCAGTAAGGATCTGATCCTGACCGTGCATCCTGCGGATCGCGCAGCATTGGGTCAAGCGCTCACGCGCCTACGCGCGGAAGGCACCGCGGACGTTGGGGTGCGCGTCGGTGAGAATCACACGCTGCGCCATCTATCACTGCGCGGGCGCGTGCTGGTCCAGAACTCCGCGCGGCAGGCCAGTCGGGCAGTTGGCTTGCTATTGGACATCACGACCGAGAAGGCGCTTGAGGAACAGCTTCTGCGGATGAGCGTCAGCGACGGCCTGACCGGCATCCCTAACCGCCGCGGCTTTGACCAAGCCCTCCGAGGAGAATGCCGGCGCTGTACCCGCGCCGGGGACCCGATCTCAGTCCTGATGATCGACGTCGACCACTTCAAGGCTTTCAACGACACCTACGGCCACATCCTCGGCGACCAGGCCCTAATCGCGATCACCCGCGCGCTTCACGACTCCCTGCATCGCGAGGGCGACATGCTGGCTCGCTACGGCGGAGAAGAATTCGCCGCGATACTCCCCGGCGCCAATCCATCCAGCGCCCGTCACATCGCAGACCGTCTGCTCACCGCCGCCCGTGACGTAAGCCTGCGCCAGGCACCCGAGTGGACGTTCAGCGTTTCCATCGGCTCCGCCAGCTGCCTGCCCGAGCATCACAAGCTCAAGGCCATCGACCTGCTCACACAAGCCGACCGCGCCCTCTACGCCGCCAAGGAGTCCGGCCGGAACCGCATCAACACGCACGACCCCACGCCAGCGACGACAGCGGCATAACGAGCAGACACAGCGAACGACAATAAGCGCCGAAGGACATGCGAACGCTCGCGAGATAAACGCGTCGCCGGCGACTCTTCCGCTCAGGCTCGCAAGCAGCCAAAGCACAACGAGCAGGCCACCTCTGCCGCCCGGGCGCCCCGGAATCCTGGGCAACCACCTACCGGCCCATTCCACGCAGCCACATCGGGCAGCGTCTCCACAAAGCGGCCCACGACGAGAAGTCCCACCCACCCCTCGGCCGGCGCCAAGCCTGGTTCGCTTGAACTAGTTACTTCCGCAGAGCCACCGCTGCGGCACTCTCGATCTGGCTGTCGTTCGCGGCCGAGAATAGAAACGGCACGAGGGGCGGACCAAACGGATGAGCAACGCGGCCCGCGCGCCAGTGCCGCTCTCGTCGAGCTGGGGCCAGACTGCGCGCTCGCCTACGCACGGGCGGGCACCTCGCGCCGCTCGCGCGCGCCCTGCTCTCGGCGATCTGCGAGAGCTCGGTGCCGGTGCCGCGGGGGTTGGGTTGCTGTTGCTCGTCGTCCGAAGTCACCCGCGGAGCAGCAGTGTGGGCCGGGCTGAACGATCAGCCAACACTACTGAGATTTCGTGAAACCAGAAGCTCGTTCTCTCGAACTTGAGCGTGAAGCTGTAGACGGAGCGCGGCTCGCAAGGGCGGCTTCGCCCTGATCTCTGCTCGCCCCTCGGGCGTGGCTGCGGTGCGTCGCCTCAGCTGGCCACGGTCTCCTCGGACCATGGCAAGGACTGACTTTGATTGGGCGCCTACAGCCGTCTGATGAGCAGTGCCGTGGCGAGCACGACCATCGCCATCCACAGCGCCGAGAGCGCTCGCTCGAGCGGAGCGAGTACGCGTTCGGCGTCCAGCTCGCGCACCTGGCCGTCGTTCAGGATCTGCTGGCCGGTCAGCGAGATGGTGCGTCGGCGAAGTTCTCGTGCTGGGGTGGACAGCCTTCGCTGCGCGACGCTCATCAGGCAGCAGGCAAGGGCCACGAGCACGCTTTCGGTCCGGACGTTCAGCGCTTCCACAAACCAGCCGGTGAATGCGGGAAAGCCGCCCCAGGCCACCGCGAACCACAGGTCGGTGTGAAAGCGTCCGCCGAACAGCTCCAGGTTGTAGGCCAGCGCCAAGAATGCGCCGACGACCACGAACGCGATCAGCCACCCCGACACGATCACGGCGCCCGCGATCCCGATCGCTACTGCGCCCGTCAGCCCCACCACCGCCAGCCCTATCAGTCCTGGCCGTGATAGCTGCGTGCGCAGCGGCCGCCCGGCCAGCTCGTCTAGAGCATGGCAGGCCACCCCGAGCGCGAGAAAGAACGCGCCGAGCGCGGCGCCCAGACGCCACAACGCGAACGTCGGCGCAAGCGCAGCACCGATCGCCACGTAGCTGAGATGCCACGCGGTGTAAGGCGGGTGCAGGATCGTCACCAGATCGCGCCAGCCGCCGGGCGACAGCGCATAGAACGCCGGGCGCGGCCCAGCCGGCTTATCGACGTGCAGCGCCATCCCTGACCCCCGTGACCACGATGCCAGCACCAAAGCTCAGATCGCGCTGTGTGGCGTGGCTGATCCCGGTGTCGCGCCACAACGCCGGTAGGTCGGGCGTCGCCGCGTGGAACTGTTCGATGCTGGGGCCCAGAAACCGCCCCACGTCATACCAGTCTGTTGACACCGCGCGGCCGAGCAGCGGCAATCCGGCTCGGGTGTAGACCCGCCAGAGCGCGCGTAGCTTCGGGTCGCTGGGCACCCCAAACTCGACCATCCCGATCCGCCCTCCCGGCGCGACCACCCGCGCCAGCTCGCGCATCGTTGCCGCCGCGTCGTCGACGTAACGCAGCAGATAGGTGAACGACAGCGCGTCGAACGCGCCGTCGAGGAACGGCAACGCCTCCGCTTCTCCCAGCACGAACGAGAGCCGACCCGCCAGCTCCGGGGTACGCGCCAGCCGGGCCTCGGCGCCACCGAGCATCGCCTCGCTTTGGTCTAGCCCGACTACCTCAGCCCCCCGAGCCGCGAGCGCGAAAGCAACCATGCCGGTGCCCGTGGCCACGTCAAGGATGCGCATCCCCGGCCGAGGATCGATCGCACAGACCAGCGCCCGCCGCCATCGCGGGTCCTGGCCAAAACTCATCACTGCGCCAACCCGGTCGTAATGCTGAGGCAGCCCACGAAACAGTTGCACAGCGTGGCGCTTACGAAACGAGGGCATCGACATCGGCAGATCGAAGGCTACGAGCATCGCGTCCGTCACGGCAGCGACGACCACCGGGTGGCATGACGGGCCGTCAAGAGCGCCCGGACGACAACCTCAGTAGGCGCGTAGATCAACGAGCCAGACGACCTCGACCCAAGATTGTTCAACACGGCGGTTCACTGGCGCGTTTGCGTCGGCGCATGAAAGCGACCCGACGGAGTCTCATCCTGCTCGTCAGCGTGACGCTAGTGCTGGCCGCGTCTGCCGTGGGGGCGCACGCCTCCGCCTCCACGGCGAAGTACCCGCCGTGCACACGCAAGGCGCTCAGTGCGGGCCCAGGCGCGGAACGGCGCAGCCGAAGAACGCACGGTTTCAGGGATCGTTCCGGTGTGCCGGCGGCTGGGCTTACTCGGGAATCGTCGTGGGCGGCACGCACGGTTTCGACGCCATCGCCGTCTACCGAGCAAGAAAGGGCGTGTGGGTGGCCGTCGACCGCGCCAAGCCGTGCGCAACACACGCGATCCCGCAGACGATCTACCGGGGCGCCGGTACGACCAGCTGAGGCTCGACTACAGCCAACGGTTCGCCGGTCAGCTCTCCACCCGCCCGAAAGGCAAAGCGCCGACACGCGCGCTGCGCCTGAACCGACTCAACAGAACATCGCGCACGACCAAGCACGGGCGCTCGGTC
>CAXTTD010000289.1:0-4758 GCA_964246945.1 uncultured Solirubrobacteraceae bacterium
GGCATGGGGCGGGCGAGCAGGTAGCCCTGGATGACGTCGCAATCCAGTTGTGTGAGCGCGTCGCTTGTCGGCTGTTCCTCGACTCCTTCGGCGACTGTCTGCAGGCCGAAGTTGTGCGCGAGCTCGATGGTTGAGCGCACGATGGTCTGGTGGTCCTGGGAGGTGCTGAGGTCGGTGATGAACGAGCGATCGATCTTCAGTTCGTCGAGCGGGAGTTGGCTGATGTAGGCCAGTGATGAGTAGCCGGTCCCGAAGTCATCCAGGGCGAAGGTCACGCCGAGCTTGCGGATCTCGTGCATGAGCCGCGCGGCGGTGGCTGCGTCGGTCATGAGGATGTCTTCGGTGATTTCCAGGCGGAGCAGGCGACCGTGGACGCCGGTGCGCGTCAGGGCCTGGTTGATGAAGTCAGGCAGCCCGTGGTCGCGTAGGGCGGCGGCGGAGAGGTTGACCGAGACGCGCAGGGTCAGCCCGTGGTCGGTCCAGCGGGCGCATTGCGCGAGGGAGAGCTCCAGCACTCGTCGGGTGAGCGCGTTCATCATCCCGGCTTGCTCGACGATCGGGAGGAACACGCCGGGAGCCAGGGTTCCCCTGGTGGGGTGCTGCCAACGCACGAGCGCTTCGACACCGACGATCATGTCGTCTGCAAGCCGAGCCTGGGGCTGGTAGTGGACGACGATTTCGTCTCGGTCAAGCGCTCCGAGCAGTTCGCTGGTCAACGTCAGTGTCTCGCGGGAGTGCGTGTCGTGCTCAGCGCCGTAGATCTCGATCTGCCGGTCGCTTCGTTTGGCTTGGTACATCGCGATATCGGCGGTCTGCAGGAGGGAGTGCACGTCGCTGCCATGCTCGGGATAGCTGGCGACGCCGATACTGCAGCGGACCTGCAGGACCAGGCTGTCGTACTCAAACGGCTGACAGATCGCTGCGTGCACGGTCCGCGCGGCTGCTGTCAGGTCCTCCTGGCCGCCGGCGTGGTTGATCACGATCGCGAACTCGTCTCCGCCGGGTCGAGCGACGTGAACGTCACCGGGTAATGCAGAGATCATCCGCGGGGCGAGCGCCTGCAGGAGCGCGTCGCCGACGATGTGGCCCAGGGTGTCGTTGAGATCTTTGAACTCGTCGAGGTCCACCAGCAGCACCGCCACAACGCTGCCATCACGACGAGCGACATCCAGGCTGTGTTCAAGATGCTGGTAGAGAGAGCGGCGGTTGCCGAGCCCCGTCAGGTCATCAGTCAGTGCCTGGCGGCGAAACGCCGGCAGGGCCCGCAGCTCACCGAAGGTCAGGACCATCCGTCCGACCGCGGCCAACACCGCGGCTCCCGCCAACACGACTCCCGCGCGATCGACATGGGCAAACCCCCCATAGATCAAGATGGCGACCGATCCAGCGGTGAACATCAGCGGCACCGGAAGCCCCGCCCCGGGCAGCGGATCATGCGCCGTGCGCAGCCGCGCGGGCTGCCACGCCGCGAAGCCGATGCCGAGCAGACTGACCGGCCAGGACAGATCCAGCAGAGTGCCGGGCACGTAGCTGTCCTTGGCGGCCTGAAGGAGATAGATCGCGTCGCCGACCGCCAGCAAAGCCAACGAGGCGAGAAACAGGATCCAGGTCCGGCTCGGTCTCCACCCCTGCGCTCCAATCGCGGCGATCGCGAAGCCCAGCAAGAGCAGATCCCCCGCCGGATAGGCGAGGTTGGTGACTACCGCGGACGTGCTTCCGCCGGTGATGTGGAGAATCGGGTCAAACACAAACACCGCTGCCGCTCCGGCGATGGTCAGACCCCCGACTACTCCGTCTAGCCACGCGCTCATGGAGGGGAACGTCTGGTCATCGCGGACCAGCAGACCGATCGCGACATATGCGCACGGGTAGAGGCCCAGGTACATGGCATCCGCGGGCGAGGGGTACGGAGCCGACTTGGCGGAGGTGAACTCCACCGCCCAATACAGCGCTCCTGAGGACCAGCTCGCGAGCCCGGCGGCCAGCAACAGCCACCCTCGTCTCTGACGCGCGACAAACCACCCCCGCACCGCCACCAGAGCGACCACGCAGTAGTAGGGAATGATCGTGTACCAGGTAGCGAACCACTCCGCCGTGCGCATACCACCGAGCTGAAAGACGTTCTGCACGCCATACACGAGGACAACCACCACCGTCAGCGCGACCAGCCCCCGCACGACAAGGCGACGAACCGGCGAGATGGTCTGCAGCGGACGCACGAGAAGCTCAATACCTCTTCGGCTCCGCTCAGTAATCGGACATCGTCCAGGGTCGCAGTGGACAACTGTTCGACGTCACGAAGAACGCCCCGCGCCTCGCCGCGAACGATCGGAGAGCGGAGATCCGAAGGGCACTCGTTTAAGCCCAACCACAGCCGACCCCGGGCTGAGAACAACGGCTGGGAACAACGCATCCAAGATCCGAGCACGGACCTTGCTGTTGAACCCGGTGCCCTCCCGAACGCGTCGGATTGGAGGGTGGTTGCTGAGCGCGCTGTGGGTGCGTCACTCGTTGTAGTAGCGCACCCGTCGAGGTGCGGCCCGTGAGTTGGGTTCTCGTTCGAGGAGGCCGATAGAGATCTGGTGGAGTCTGCCCTGGAGAACATGCGTCTCAACAAGCGGGTGATGGCGTATACCGCTTCGGCGATCTATGGGGCGTGCGCGGTCGATGGCGTGATCGAGGGCTTTCTGCCCGGCGATCCGCGGTTTTCGCTGCTCCCGGTCGTGGTCGTGCTCGTCATCTTCGTGATGCTGCTACTCGTCGGACCTCGGCTGCCGCGCTGGGGCTTGTTCGTGCTCGGGCCTGTGGGAGTGGGACTGATCGCCTATGCGCTGGCGACGACCCCGGGACCGGGAGATGGTGCGGTGCTGTACGGCCTGCCGGTGCTATGGACCACCCTGTTCTTCGGCCGACGCGGCGCGGTCAGCATCCTTGCGTGCGTCGGGGCCGCTCACGCCATCGTCCTGCTTGCCCTGCCGGCGGCCAGCTCATATCCCGGACGGTGGGTGGACGTGATCGTGTCGGTCACGGCGATCGCGATCGTCGTGCTCGTCCTGGAACGGCGGAACGAGCTCTTGCTGACGCGTCTGGCCGGCGAGGCACGGACGGACGCGCTCACCGGGCTGCTGAACCGCCGCGGGTTTGACGAACGCGCGCTGATCGAACTCGCTCACGCCAAGCGCGAGAACCGATCCGTCGCGATCGCGGCATTCGACATTGACCACTTCAAGCACATCAACGACGAGTGGGGACACCAGACCGGTGATCGGGTCCTCTCCCGGATCGGTGCGCTGCTGAGCGCCGAATGCCGAGACATCGATGTCGCCGCCCGCCTGGGCGGAGAGGAATTCGTCGTCCTCCTGCCTGGCGAGGACTGCGCCGGAGCTGAGGCGTTCACCGAACGGGTACGCGGAGCGCTGGCCACCAGTGACGTGTCTGGCCTTCCCGCGGTGCGCGTCAGCGCAGGCGTCGACGTTGCCATTTCGCCCGAGAACATTCAGACCATGTTGCAGCGTGCTGACTCCGCGCTATACGCGGCCAAACGTACCGGGAGAGACCGAACCATGACATCCAAGGCACATCTCGACCCACCCCCGGCCCTTTCCGTCAAGTAAGCCAGGCCGAGTTTCGGCGGAGGCTCAATGCTTGCCTGAGCAAGGCCGTGATGTTCAGATCGAGAGCATCCAGCGCTCCTTGACGCCAGACGATCGTTCCGTCGAGACTGCCGGTTTCACGAAGCCGCGGTCGTCTGGACGGGCGGCTGCTCCGGCCAGGCTCGGGGCGGAAGCAGCAGCGACCGGGGCTCAGACCTGGTGTGAGCGACGGCGCAGGAGTGGGGCTGGCAGCTGGTTACCCTGGTGGCGAGGCCGTTCGACTACGCATCGCCCGGACGTCTGACTGATCTCGGTCAGTTCGCCGCGTTTCCGGCGACCCTGCCGGCCCTGCCACTGGATATCTGCGCGCTGGTGGCCGACCTAGTGATCGAGCCCGATGACGCGATCGCGGCGGGCGTCTCAGAGCAACGCACCGGGGAACGCAACCTGCGGTTTGCGAGCTCGATCGTGTCGCGATTGGTGCACATGCGCCCTGAGCCGCTCACGGTCGCACGAGCACCCGGAGAGCGAGTCGTCGGTACGTGTCGTCACTTCGCGCTGCTCGCGTGCGCGCTGCTTCGCCACCAGACGATCGCCAGCCGCGTGCGCTGCGGTTTCGCGACGTATTTTCAGACCGGCTCGGCTGTCGATCACTGGATCGTCGAGATGCGAACCGACGAACGATGGGTCCGCGTCGACCCGGAAGTTCTAGGGCAAGCGGTCACCGATCGCGCCGATGATCTCCGCGACGAGGACTTCCTGTCAGGTGCAGAGGCGTGGCTGGCTCATCGGGCGGGTCAGATCGATCCCGATCGCTTCGGTGTCCACGGCACGGAGAACTGGGGCGTCGGAGAAATCCGCGGCAACCTGGTCAAGGACCTCGCGGCGCTCAACAAGCTCGAGATGCTCCCCTGGGATGAATGGGGCCAGATGCCCGCCGGCTACGAGAACACCGCCGGCCCGGCATACGACGCCCTACTGGACCGGATCGCCCAAGCGTGCGCCCGAGACAACGCCGACGAGCTCGCCAAGGTCGGCACGATCACCGAGCTACGAGTCCCTCAATCACTCCTCGCAGACGCGAGCTGAGCACCCGTAACACTTCTGCCTTCACGAATCCGCAGCGCTACGCCTGGGCTGCCGGCTTGGGGATCCGGCCGCCGAA
>CAXTTD010000290.1:0-4718 GCA_964246945.1 uncultured Solirubrobacteraceae bacterium
GGCACGCCGGCGAACTCACGCCCGATGGAGCCCGGCGACGTCGTCGCCGTCGAGATCCCCGGTGTCGGTCGCGTCGAGAACACCGTCGTCGACTGGGACGTCGATCTCTCAGCGGCCGGCGAGCAGCTGCAGACCTCCGCCAACACCCTGCACGTCGCGCTCGCCATCCCCGAGGATGAGGCCGAGCGCATGGTCGCCGAACCCGCCCAACCCGAGGAGCGCGCATGAAGGTCCACGTCGACATGAACCTGTGCCAGAGCCACGGCGAGTGCGTGCTCGCCGCCCCCGACGTCTTCGAGCTCGGCGACGACGACGTGCTCACCTGGCGCGAGGACGTCGAGGAATCGCAGCGCGCCGCCGTCCAGGAGGCGGTCGACGTGTGCCCGATGATGGCCATCCGCATCGAGGACTGAGCTCCCGTGAGCGCGCCGCGCATCGTCATCGCCGGTGCGGGCCTCGCCGGGCTGAGGGCCGCCCAGGCGGCGCGCGGGGCCGGCCACGAGGGCGAGATCGTGCTGGTCGGCGCGGAGTCTCACCCGCCGTACACCCGACCGCCGCTGTCCAAGCAGCTGCTCACTGGCGAGCAGACCGCCGAGCAGACGGCGTTTCCCGGACTCGACGTGCTGGAGGCCGAGCTGCGCCTCGGGGTCGTCGTGCTCGGCGTTGATCCCGTGGTCCACACGGTCGCGCTGAGCGACGGCTCGGAGCTCGACTACGACCGGCTGATCCTCGCCACCGGCGCCCGCGCCCGGTTCCTGCGTCCGTTGCCGGGCGAGGGTCCGAGGACGGTGGTCGGGTCCGTCGAGTTCGTGCTGCGCACCCTGGACGACGCGGAGCTCCTGGGCCGCGCACTGCGCCACGCGACGCGGTTGGCGATCATCGGCGCCGGCTTCGTCGGCTGCGAGGTCGCGGCCTCCGCGCGCTCGCGCGGAATCGAGGTCGCGCTCATCGACGTCGCGGACCAGCCGCTCTCGCCGCTTGGCCCCGAGCTCGGCGCGCGTTGCGCGCAGCTGCATCGCGATCACGGGGTCGAGCTCCATCTCGGAACCGGGATCGACCGCCTGCGCACCGACGAGAGCCGCGTCGATGGGGTCGTGCTCGCCGACGGCACCGAGATCGCCGGCGACTGGGTGCTCGTTGCCGTCGGCGCGGAGCCGAGCACCGACTTCCTGCGCGACAGCGGGATCGAGCTCGCTGCGGATGGTGGAGTCGTCTGCGACGCCACCCTCACGAGCACGAGCGACCCCGACGTCCTCGCCGCCGGCGACGTCGCCGCCTGGCCCCATCCGGGCGCGGACGACGAGCGGGTCCGCGTCGAGCATTGGACGACCGCCGCCGAGCACGGCCGCCTCGCCGGGCAGAACGCGACCCGCGACCCCGCCCAGCGGGTCGCCCACGTCGCCCCGCCGTATTTCTGGTCCGACCAGTACGACCGCAAGATCCAGTCGGTCGGCTTCCCGGCCCGGGCGGCGCGTTTCGAGATCGTCGAGGAGGATCCGGAGAGCGGTCGCCTGGTCGCCGAGGCGCTCGACGCGAGCGGTGAGCTCGTCGGCGCCGTCACCTTCAATCACGCCCGGAAGCTCGCCGAGTACCGCCGGCAGCTCGCTGGCACGCCCCCCGCACGGGGGGTCGTCGAACACGCCTGAGAGGACGCCTTCCATGCAGATTGACACTCGACCCACCGCGCCCGGCGCCGGTAGGGCAACGGCCACCCGCTCGGTGCGCCTGCTCTACCCCGACCTGCACGGGGTCGCGCGGGGCAAGGACATCCCGATATCTGAGTTCGACCACGTGATCGAGCACGGCCTGTGCTTCTGTGCGGCGGTGATGGGCACCGATCTGCGCCACACGCCGGTGTGGGGCGGGGAGGAGGGCTACCCCGACCTCACCGCCCGGCCGGACCTCACGACGATGGCGACACTGCCGTGGGACCCCGACGTCGCGGTGTGCCTCGCCGATCTCGCGCCCGCCGACGGGGGCGCGCCGATCCCCGACCCGCGCGGCGCGGTGCACACGGCCACCGAGACCCTGCGCGCGCTCGGCTACGAGCCGATCGTCGGTCCCGAGCTCGAATTCTTCCTCGTGCGCCCGGACCCCGACGCCCCGAACGGGATCACCCGGATCGTGGACAACCTGTCCATGGTCTACACCGTCGGGCGCCAGGTCGACCCCGGCGGTCTCGCCCGGCGCATGGCTCAAGACCTGTGCGAGCTCGGCATCGGCGCGTTCGCGGTGAACCACGAGTTCATGAACTCCCAGTACGAGATCAACCTGCGCCACGCCGACGCGCTCACCGCCGCCGACCGGGCGTTCCTGCTGAAGGCCTCGGTGAAGGACATCGCCGCCATGAACGGCCTCATCGCCACCTTCATGGGCAAGCCGTTCAACGACCAGGGCGGCTCGGGTACCCACCTGCACATCTCGCTGCAGCGCGACGGCGCCAACGCGTTCGCCGGGCCGGCCGAGCCTGACGGGGTGAGCCCCGCGCTGCGTCACTTCACCGCCGGCGTCCTGCTCCACGCGCCGGCGCTGATGGCGTTCCTCAACCCGACGGTGAACGCCTACCGCCGCATCCAGCCCGACTCGCTCGCGCCCACCCACGCCAACTGGGGGTGGGACAACCGCTCGACCGCCGTCCGCATCCCGCCCGAGCGGGGCGGCGCCTCGCGGGTGGAGATCCGCGTCGGGGACGGCGCGGCCAACCCGTACCTCGCGATCGCCGCGGCGCTCGCTGCCGGCGCCGACGGGATCCGCCGCGAGCTCGAGCCCCCGCCCCCGATGCGGGGCGACGCCTACCACGCCGACCCCGATCTGGTCGGCGAGCCGCTGCCCGCGAGCCTCGACCGGGCGCTCGACGCGCTCGAGACCGATGGCGTCCTGCGCGATGCGCTCGGCGCCGCGATCGTGGACACCTTCCTCACCGTGAAGCGGTTCGAGTGCGAGCGCCACCGGGCGTGGGTATCGGACTGGGAGATCGCCGAGTACCTCCACCACCTCTAGTCCGCCGCCGACCATGACCGACGCCGCACCCTTCATCGACCTCTCCGACCACGACACCTTCGTGGCCGCCGTGCCCCACGCGGCATTCGCGCGACTGCGCGCCGAGGATCCCGTGCACTGGAATCCTGAGCCGGGCGGCGGCCCCGGGTTCTGGGCGGTGACCCGCTACGAGGACATCCGGGCCGTGCACCGCGATGTCGAGACGTACTCCTCGGAGCTCGGCGGCACCTCGCTCGAGGACCTCGACGACGAGCAGGTGCGGGCGCGGAAGTCGATGATCGACATGGACCCGCCGCGCCACGACGAGCTGCGCGGCCTCATCGCCCGGCGGTTCACCCCGCGCGCAGTGGGAGTGTGGGAGGACCAGGTGCGCACAGTCACCTGCGAGGTCCTGGATGCGGCGCTGCCGATGAGCGAGTTCGACTTCGTACGCGAGATCTCCTCCGAGATCCCGATGCGGGTGTTCGCCGAGATCCTCGGCGTTCCCCAGGAGGAGCGGCGGGTGATCATCGACATCGGCGACCGGCTGCTGGGAAACCAGGATCCGGAGTACGCGGTCCCCGCCGACGACGCCCACCGCAACCTGCCGTTCTCGAGCCCCGCCGCCCTGGAGATGTTCGCGTTCGGGCGCCGGTTGGCAGCGGCGCGGCGCAAACAGCCGGGCAACGACATCATCACCCAGCTCGCGTTCGAGCCCCTCACCCAGCAGGAGTTCGACACCTACTTCGTGCTGCTCGCGGCCGCCGGCAACGAGACGACCCGGCACACGATCACCCACGGCCTGCTCGCGCTGCTCGAGCATCCGGACGAGCTCGAGCGACTGCGGGCCGCGGGCGATGACCTCGCGCTGCGCCGCTCCGCCGCGGAGGAGATGCTGCGCTGGGCCACCCCGGTGCACCACTTCCGCCGCACCGCCGCGGTCGACACGTCGCTGGCCGGTACAGCGATCACCGCGGGGGACAAGGTGACGACCTGGTTCGTCTCCGGCAACCGCGACGAGACCGCCTTCGAGGATCCCGACCGCTTCGACATCAGCCGCTCGCCGAATCGGCACATGGCGTTCGGGCCCGGCGGCATCCACCACTGCATGGGTGCGCACCTCGCCAAGCTGGAGGTGCGGATCGCGTTCGAGGAGCTGCTCGCCCGAGTGGACACGATCGAACTCGCGGGCTCGGTCGAGCGGCTGCGCTCGAATTTCTTCAACGGCGTGAAGCGGCTGCCGGTGCGGGTGACGCTCCCATGATCGCGCTGGGGCGGCTCGATCACGTCGCACTGTGGGTCAGCGATCCGCAGGAGGCAGGGCCCCGATGGGCGGCGCAGTTCGGGCTTACCACTCGCTCCGTCGATCCTTCGCACGCGAGGCTCACCTGCGATGACGAGCCCCGCGCCCTCGAGCTGGTGGCAACGCGCGCCGGCGAGGCTCCCGGGTTCGCCCGCGTCGGCTGGGAGCTCGCCCGCGAGTGCACGCTCGAGCACGCCGTCGCCCACCTCGACGCGCTCGGCGTCGCGTTCACCCGCACCGAGGATGCGGTCGACCTGCTTGACCTCGAGGGCAACCCGCAGCGCCTGATTCCCTACCGCGCACCGGTCTCGCGTCTGGTCGCCCACGCCCGCCCCGCCAGTCCCGGCCTCCCGGTCGGCCACCCCCGAAACCACCGGCACGTCAACATCCTCACAGCGCGCATCGACGAGCAGCGTCGTTTATACGAGGACCTCCA
>CAXTTD010000291.1:0-4689 GCA_964246945.1 uncultured Solirubrobacteraceae bacterium
CGATCGAGTTCACCGAGCGCACGCAGGGCAACGGGTCGCCGGTCGACTCCGAGCTGATGACGGTCATCTCCGACTGGGTGACACGCTCGGACCCCGGGGCCCGTGCCGTGCCGCTGATCCTGCCCGGCTTCTCGGATTCCAACTGGTTTCGCGCCGCCTTTCCGGAGTGCACCGCCTACGGCTTCTTCCCCCAGCGCCACCAGACGCTGCCGCAGACCGCGCCGCTCATGCACAACGCCAACGAACGCATCGACGTGCGTGACCTCGGCCTCGCCGCGAGCTTCTACCGCGACTGCATCACGACGCTGCTCGGCTGACGGACCCGGTGCAGCGGCGCGCCGGACACGATTTGGGCCCCACACCTCAATAGACTCGCGCCATGTCCACGACGGTCACGACGCGCCTGGACCCGGAGATCTTCCGGCTGCCGGTGCAGCGCATCCGCGACGGCTACTACTCCGACGCGTACTTCGTCTTCACCAAGCACCTGCTCGAGGACGAGGGCGAGCATCCGCGGGTGCTGATGCAGGTCTTCCAGAAGGCCGACTCGGTGCTCGGCGGCATCGACGAGGCGATCGCCATCCTCAAGCTGTGCGCCGGCCGCGAGGTCGACGGCGAGTGGGTGAGCGGCTGGGAAGACCTCGTCGTGCACGCGCTGCACGAGGGTGACCGGATCTCCCCGCGGGAGACCGTGATGACGATCGAGGGCGACTACTCGCTGTTCGCCCACCTGGAGACCGTGTACCTCGGGTCGCTGGCCCGCCGCTCGCTGATCATGCGCAACGTCGACGAGGTCGTCCGGGCCGCCCAGGGTAAGGAGATCATCTACTTCCCCGCCCGCCACGACCATTGGCTCGTGCAGACCGGGGACGGCTGGAGCGCCCACGTGGCCGGCGCGATCGGGGTCTCCACCGACGCCCAGGCGTCGTGGTGGGGCGGGCGCGGGATCGGCACCGTGCCTCACGGCCTGATCGCCGCCTACGGGGGCGACACGGTGCGCGCCGCCGCCCGGTTTGCCGAGCGCTACCACGGCCAGATGAACATCACCGTGCTCGTCGACTTCCACAACGATTCGGTGGGCACCGCGCTCGCGGTCGCCCAGGCGCTCGGCTCCAAGCTGTGGGGCGTACGGCTCGACACCTCCGAGCAGCTCGTCGACCGCTCGCTGATCGACGAGATGGGCGGCTTCAAGCCGACCGGGGTCAACCGCCGGCTGGTGGAGAAGGTCCGCGGCGCGCTCGACGGCGCAGGCTTCGCCCACGTGAAGATCGTCGCCTCGGGCGGTTTCACCGCCGAGCGCATCCGCGAGTTCGAGGCCGCCGGGGTGCCCGTCGACGCCTACGGCGTCGGCTCCTCGCTGATCCGCGGCCAGAACGACTTCACCGCCGACATCGTGCTGCGCGACGGCGAGCCGTGCGCCAAGGTCGGACGCGGCTACGCGCCCAACCCGCGGCTGCAGCGCGTGAGCTGAGCCGCGCGGCCGGTTCGCGAGCACGGGTGCGGCCCGGGGTGGTCGTGAACCCGCCTCCTATCCCCGGTATCGTCCTCGCCCGGATGCTGAACGCGATCGACCACGTCGGGATGGCGGTACCGTCGATCGAGGAGGCGTTGCCGCTCTACCGCGACGTCCTCGGGATGACGCTCGTGCACCGCGAGACGGTCACCGAGCAGGGTGTCGACGCGGCGCTGCTCGACGTCGGCGACGCGCACGTGGAGTTGATCGAGCCGCTCTCCCCCGAATCCGGCGTGGGCCGCTTCATCGCCCAGCGCGGCGCCGGGCTGCACCACGTCGCCTATCGCGTCGCCTCGATCGAGACCGCGCTCGAGGAGTGCCGGGCGGCGGGCCTGCGCCTCATCGACGAGTCGCCGCGCGCCGGCATCCGCAACTCGCGCGTCGCCTTCCTGCACCCGCAGGCGACCGGCGGAGTGCTCACCGAGATCGTGCAGCCGAGCAAAGGACACTGACCCATGAGCGTTGACGAGAAGCCCCAGAAGATCAGCATCGGATTCCTCGGAGGCCAGGTGCTCTCCGCGCGAGTCGAGCCCGACGCGCTCGCCAAGCTGCGCGCCGCGCTGGAGGCCGCCGGCTGGCACGACCTCGTCTCCGAGGACGGCACCGTCGCCGTCGACCTCTCGAAGGTCGTCTACGTGCAGGTCGACAGCGAGGGCCATCGCGTCGGCTTCGGCAGCTGACGGCCCGCCCGCGATGCCGCGCGAGGGGGTGATCCTCCAGCACGCCGTGACCGGTCCGCCCGGGCGCCTGGAGGAGTGGGCCCGTGCGCGGGGGATCGGCTTCCGGGTGCACCGCAGCGACGAGGTGCGGCCCGACTTCGACCCCGCAGAGTGCGGCTGGATCGCCTCGCTCGGTTCCGCGCACTCGGCGACCGCGGCCGAGCCCGAGTGGATTCCCACCGAGATCGAGCTCCTGCGCGGCGCGGTGGCCGCCGGGGTCCCGGTGCTCGGTCTGTGCTGGGGCGGGCAGGCGCTCGCCGCCGCGCTCGGCGCGCGGGTCGGACCCGCGCCGCTGCTCGAGAAGGACTGGATCGAGATCGCGAGCAGCGACCCGGCAATCCCCGCCGGCCCGTGGCTCCACTACCACACCGAGGTGTTCACGGTGCCCGACGGCGCCGCCGAGCTCGCGCACAGCCCCGCGGGACCGGCCGCGTTCCGAACCGGCCCCCACCTCGGGCTGCAGTTCCACCCCGAGGCCGACGCGGCGAGGGCGAAGGTGTGGGCCGACAAGGACCCCGACCAGACCGATGCCACCCGGGCCAGCCTCGCCGCCCACGGCGCGCGCTGGGAGGAGCCGGCGCGGGCGCTCGCGTGGACGCTGTTCGACGGCTGGTGGGCCGGGGCGCTCAGCGCGCGAGGGTCAGCGGCCGCCGTGAGCGGTCGGCGCTCGCGATGAGGTGAAACCCGGCCTCCACGAGCAGCACCCCGAGGCGATGGCGCGGGCGCCGACGAGTGGCGCGTGGCGCACCCCGAGCGGCGCGGCCGGGAGACGGCGCGGTGACGGCGACGCGGGCGCGAAACGGCGCGGCGGTCGCATAGCGGGCGCAGTGGCGCTCGTCGGCGAGGGCATGGTCGATGAAGGCGGTCACTGGGCACCTCCGGGTGCAGGGTCGATCGGAAAGCTGTAGGTGAGGATCTCCACGGGCAGGGCGCCCTCGGGACGCGCGGCGGGGTCCTGCTGGCGCTCGGCGAAACGATCGGCGAGCAGGGCGTAGAGTTCGGACTCGAGCTGCTCGAGCTCCGCGGCGGTCATCCAGGTCACGTATTCGCTGCTGCTCGCCGCGGTGCGCCACTGTCGGGGGTAGGCGTCGCGGGTCTCGAGCCAGCTCTGCAGACGGCCGAGCTGACGCTCGCGGGTGAGACGGGCCAGCGTGCCGGCGGCGACGCGGGCCTCGACGTCACCCTCCTCGGTGGAGAAGCGCAGGCCGGTGTGGCTCACCCGCCACGGGCGCGCGCGGCCCTTGCCGCCGCCGACCTCCTCCACGAACCCGTAACGATGCAGCTGGCGCAGGTGAAACGAGCAGGTGGTCGAGCTCTCCCCGATCCGCGCGCCGGCCTCGGTGGCGGTGAGCGGCCCGACGAGGGAGAGCGCGTCGAGCAGGGCGATGCGCACCGGATGGGAGAGCGCCCGCATCGTCTGGGCGTCGTTGACGACCCGTTGGGCGCGTTCCGGTGCCGTCGCGGCGGCGGAAGGGGTCGGTGGTGGGTTAGGGGAATCGTCTGCCATGTCTCGATAGTAGCCTCTCGAGACAGCACTGTCAATAGATAACTCTCGAGAGTTTCTTCTCCAGTTTCTCTCGAGAGCCCTTTCTCGATCAGCGCGTGAACAGCGTCGAGAGCACCACCTGGGTGACCGTCCGGGTGACGCCCGGCGTGGCGCGGATTCGCTCCAGGCACAGCTCAAGCGCCTTGGTGTCGGAGGCGAGCACGTGCAGGATCGCACTCGCCTCGCCGGCGAGCGTGTGCGCGGAGATGACCCCCGGCTCCCGATCCACCGCGTGGCGGATCGCGTCGCCGGACATGTCGCCCTCGCAGTAGAGGTCGACGAACGCCTCGGCGTGCCAGCCGAAGCGGTCGGGGTCGACGATCGCCGAGTAGCCGAGCACGACGCCGTCAGCGCGGAGCCGGTCAACGCGTCGCTTCACCGCCGGGGCGGAGAGGTGCACGTGGCCGCCGATATCCCCGAAGGAGCGTCGAGCATCCTCGCGCAGCAGCGCAACGATTCTCTGGTCGATTGCGTCCATAACCGGGCGAATCCGCCTCAATACGCAACGTATCACCCTTGCACGTGAGCTCTCAGCAACGGATCATTGCGCGTGAGAAGTTGGGCCCAACGTGGGCCACGGTTTCGTGGTGTCTGGGGAGGCTCCGCGGTACGCACGACACGGTAAGGCAACCCGGGCGGCTCGGCCGCCCGTCCGGGTTGCGACGCCGGCCGGTCCCGCCCCCGCCCGTCCTCTCAAGGGGGGCTCCTACAGTCTGCGCGATGGCTCTCACCGACCTCGACCGTCGCCTGCTGTGCGCGGCTCGCACCCGCGGGCACACCCCGGCGCGCGACCGGCGGGTCGCCGGCTTCTCGCGGCTCGGTGAGCACGGCGCGTGCTGGATCGCGCTCGGCCTCGGGGCCGCGGCCCTGGAGCGCGAGCCGGAAGTGACCGCCCGGCTGGATGCAGCCGC
>CAXTTD010000292.1:0-4675 GCA_964246945.1 uncultured Solirubrobacteraceae bacterium
GAGCTCGGCGAGCGCCGCGCGCTGCTCGGGCGTCGGGGCACCGCGCAGGGCCCGGCTCGCCGCGTTCTGCTCGGCGCGGAGCGTCTCGAGCTCGGCGGTGAGCTCTCGCCAGCGGGCGTCGCGCTCGAGCACGTGGTCGACCTGGGGCTCGAGGCCGGTCCCGCGGCGGGCGAGTGCCGCGCGCACCGCGTCGGGGTCGGAGCGGATCAGCCGGATGTCGAGCATGGGGCGAGTATGACGGCGGGTCTCGGACGAGCGCCGGCCGTAGATCGCGACCGCGGCTCCGGCCCGGGACTCAGTCGTGCTTCTTGGCCGCGGGGCGCTTGGCGGAGGCGACGGCGGTGGCGTGTGCCGCGGACGGTTTCGCGGACGCGGCCTGCGTGGTGGTCGTGCTCGCCGGCGTGGTCGAGACCGGCGAGCTGCTCGCGCTGTCGCTGCTGGTGAGACCCGCGGTACCGGCCGGCAGGCTGCCGATCGGCCGCTGAGAGCAGATCTTCTGGCCGGGGTTCGCGGCCGAAGCGTTGCCCGCGTACCTGGAGACGAACTCCGCGACATCGACGGCGTCGTGGCCGACGACGATGTTCTGCGGCATGTAGGCCCCGGAGAAGCCCCCGTTCTCGATCGCGTAGAGGACGCGGTCGATCGGGCGCTCGCAGCGCTGGTTGAAGTTCGGGCCGCTGTTGCCCTGAGCGTCGCGGATGTTCGCCCCCGAGCCGTGGGTACCGGCGGCGGCGAGCGTATGGCATCCCGCGCAGCGCTGCGAGAACAGCACCGCGCCGTGGTAGAGGTCGCCGCCGGCGGGCTGGTTCGGGTTCTTGGCCACCGAGATGCGCTCGGTGCCGCAGGCTGCGGTGAGCAGCGCGACGATGAGCGCCGCGGGCAGCAGCAGGAGTTTGAGGTGGCGGCTCATCTGCGGCGCACATCATAAACGCCCGCTTGCGACAGAGCGCCGCCCTGGAGGTCTGGGCGCGGACGGGAGGACTTGGGCGCGGCACGCCGAATCCCGAGGTCATCCCCGGCGCCGGCTGTGTGACGCTCGCTCCTGATTCACGCGCGGGCGTCCTCCTTACGGCGGCAACCAGAGGTGTCGGCGCCGGGGACCTAACACTCAGCCGCCGGTCATCGCGGCGCGCACGATCAGCACCGTCATCACGATCGCGGCGAGCACCATCACCCCGAGCTCGCGCTGGACGATCGTGCGCACCACCACCCGCTGCTCGGCCGGGTCGAGCTCGCCGACCGCCTCGGCATCCTCGAAGCCGCGGGCGTCGAGCACCATCTGCGCCGAGACGATCCGCAGCTGCTCAGCGACGAACGAGACGGCGATCGGCACCAGGCCGTAGATGAGGTGCAGGCCCGAGGCGCGATGGTGGGGCGAGAGCTCCCAGATGCCGCCGAGCACCGCCTCGAGCACGATCGTGGCCTGACCGAGGCGCAGCAGACGCCAGAACAGCCGCCCCTGCGGCGCGCGGTACCACGCCCAGATCCCGGCCAGCGCGGCCCCGCCGACGAACACCACGCACGCGATCCCGACGACGATGTGAACGATCTTCACGTTCCGCGCAGGATGCCGAACATCGCGCCAAGCCGCATTTCGCACTAAGTAACATCCTGTTACAAGGTTTCCTCAGGCGGTGATATAAGAGAACTGTGATCCGAAGCTATCTGCCGGCGATCGTGTTTCTCATCCTCGGCGGCGCCGTCGGCTCTCTATTCGGGGTTCTCAACCTCATCACCGGCGTGCGCACCCAGCGCCGCCACCACTCGAAGTTCTCGCCGTACGAGTGCGGCCTGCCCTCGGAGATCCAACGTGGCTTCCGCTTCGGGATCAGCTTCTACCTGATCGCGATGCTGTTCATCCTGTTCGACATCGAGGTCATCTTCATCTACCCGATCGCCGTGCAGCTGCGGGCGTTCGGCGACTTCGCGCTCGGTGAGACGATCACCTTCGTGGTGTTGCTCACGATCGCGTTCATCTACGTATGGCGAAGGGGAGCCCTGGAATGGAAGTGAAGCGCGAGCGCCTCGACGTTCTCGGTGGCAGCACCGGCGTGCCCGGGACCGGCGTCCCCGGCCTTGACCCGGCGACGGACTTCCGGGCCCGCCAGCTGGCGGCCCGCGACATGCTGCGCGGCGACCTTGAGGGGGAGGCCCTCGAGCAGTACGTGCGGGACTCGGTGCTCACCACCACCGTCGACAAGGCGGTCGCCTGGGCCCGCGGCAACTCGTTCTTCCCGCTCACCTTCGGCCTCGCCTGCTGCGCGATGGAGTGGATGCACGTGATCGCCAGCCGCGTCGACCTCGCCCGCTTCGGCTGGGAGGCCTCCCGCGCCTCCCCCCGCCAGGCCGACCTCATCATCCTCTCCGGCCGGGTGTCGGTGAAGATGGCGCCGGTGGTCCGTCGCATCTGGGATCAAATGCTCGAGCCCAAGTACGCGATCTCGATGGGCGCGTGCTGCTCCTCGACCGGAGTGTTCAACAACTACGCGCTGGTCGCTTCGGACAAGTTCATGCCGATCGACGTGCACGTTCCCGGCTGCCCGCCCCGCCCCGAGGCGGTCGCCCACGGGATCATCCGTCTGCGCGAGAAGATCCAGAGCACCGACAAGCCCGGCTGGCGTGAGCGCTACGACGCGATCGGCACCGAGGAGATCCTCTCCCCGGAGACGATCGCCCACCAGAGCGCCGCCGACGCCGCGATCGGCGTGTTTCCCGGCGGGGACACCGCCGGTGCCTGAGCCCCACCATGCCTGACGCGACCGGCCTCGAGCTCATCGCCCAGGAGCTCGGAGACGCCCACCCGGGATCGATCCTCGGCACCGAGTACGCCCACGACCGCGCGGTGCTGCTTACCGAGCCCGCCCACGTGCCGGCGGTGATCGAGACGCTCATGGGCAAGGGCTACACGTTCATCCCGTCGGTCCACGGCGTCGACTACTACCCCGACGAGCCGCGGCTCGGCGTGCTTTACGAGATGATGGACATGCGCGAGGTCGACCGCATCTCGGTGAAGGTGCGCGTCAGCGCCGAAGACCCCCGCGTCCCGTCGATCGTTGGACTCTTTCCCGGCGCGGACTGGGACGAGCGCGAGGTCTATGACCTGTTCGGCGTGATCTTCGAGGGGCACCCGGACCTGCGCAGGATCCTCATGCCGGAGGACTCCGAGGGGCATCCCCTGCGTCGCGACTACCCGATCGGCGGCGAGCCCGTCCTGTTCACCTACAACGAAGAGCAGAATTACGGCAAATGGCAGTAGAGGTCAACCCCAACGAGTACCGCAAGCGCGAGGAGTCGGTCTCCTATTCGGTGGAATCCGCCGGCATGGGCGAGACCCACGAGCTGCTGACGATCAACTTTGGGCCCCATCATCCGGCCACACATGGGGTGCTGCGGCTGCTGGCGACGCTGGAGGGCGAGGTCGTCCGCGACTGCAAGCCGATCATCGGCTACCTCCACACCGGGATCGAGAAGACCGCGGAGGACAAGGCCTACTGGAAGGTGATCCCCGTCGTCGAGCGGATGGATTACATGTCCTACTACTTCAACGCGATGGCCTTCTGCGGCGCGGTCGAGGAGCTGCTCGGCGTCGAGGTGCCGCCACGTGCCCAGTACCTGAGGGTCATTCACCTGGAGCTCAACCGCATCGCCTCCCACCTCCTGTGGCTGGGCACGAGCGCGCTCGATCTCGGCGCGATCTCGATGTTCTGGTACTGCCTGCGTGAGAAGGAGACGATCCTCGACCTGTTCGAGATGTCCTCGGGGCAGCGGATGCACACCCGCTACTTCCAGGTCGGCGGGGTGATGGAGGACATCCCTCGCGGCTTCGCGGCCAAGCTGAAGAAGTTCGTCGACGAGATGCCCACCCGCGCCGACCAGTACGCCGATCTGCTGGAGAAGAACCAGATCGTGTTCGAGCGCCTGCATAACACCTGCGTCGTTGACGAGGCGACGCTGCTCGGCCTCGGTGTCACCGGTCCGCTCCTGCGGGCCACCGGCAATCCGTGGGACCTGCGCAAGGCCAAGCCGTACTCCAGCTATGACCACTTCGACTTCAAGATCCCGGTCGGCACCGTCGGGGACAACTACGACCGCTACCGCGTGCGCCAAGCCGAGCTCTACGAATCGACCAAGATCATCGCCCAGGCGCTCGAGGGGCTGCCCGAGGGCCCGCACATCACCACCGACCGCAAGGTCGCGCTGCCCCCGCGCCACGAGCTGGCGACCTCGATGGAGGCGCTCATCCACCACTTCAAGCTCGTCACCGAGGGCTTCCGGGTGGCGCCGGGAGAGGCCTACTACCCGATCGAGTCCCCGCGCGGCGAGCTCGGGTGCTTCGTGCGCGCCGACGGATCTGCCAAACCCGCTCGAGTGCACATGCGCGACCCCAGCTTCCACAACATGCAGTCGCTGGAGCCGATGGTCAAGGACGCCTACATCGCCGACCTGATCGCCGCGCTCGCGATGCTCGACCCGATCATCGGTGGGGTCGACCGCTAGCGGCCCAGCCATGGCCACCCGACCCACAGTCCCCCGCTTCGCCCATGGCAGCCGCGTCCCCGGCTGGGATGACGCCGTCGACCTCACCAAGGAGCCGGCGACGATCCCCGACCCGGCGGTGACGCCGGTGCCCGACGAGCTGCGGGCGACCATCGAATCGGCGATGGCGAAGTACCCC
>CAXTTD010000293.1:0-4666 GCA_964246945.1 uncultured Solirubrobacteraceae bacterium
GCGGCGCCGGGCGCGAGCGCGTCGGCGCCCGCCGCCGCCCGCGGGGTGACGAGGATCGCCTCGGTCCGCCCCGCGGCGTGGGCGGGGCAGTGCTCGCTCGCTCCGGGGACGCCGAGATAGACCGCGTGCCGGTTGAAGCGCACGCAGGTGTGTGGGTCCCGCGCGAGGCGGTAGACCGGCCAGCTCGCGGGCACCCGGGCCTGCCAGCCTCGGTAGCGCACGAGCTGCGTGGCCGACGCGTGGGCGGCCGCGGGCAGCGCGAGCACCATGAGCACCCCGCAGGCGAGCGCGAGCAGGCGCGGGGGAACGAGGGTGCTCAGACGGGTCGGGTTCACGGCCGGGGATCCTCCCAAGGGGTCGGGCGCTGCGGTCGCCTTTGGCCTTCGGGGTTAGCTGACGGGCTCGCGCGAGTTGCGCTACCGGCGGACCACCGCCGGATTCGCCCCAACGACCTGGGCTCCCCGATCCGCGGGTCGGCGCCCCGCGCATTCGGCTCCTCCCATAACAGCACGCGCGTCAAGATGTTGCGGAGTTTGTCGGCGTCCTGGCCTCTCTGCCTGCAAGATTCGTTGCAGAAGCAGGAGGATCGCGCAATTATCGGAGGCACGTCAGGGCGATGCCCGGGTGGGGTCAGCGAGTGGCCGCGACGAGCCCCCGGCCGGCCGTGCGTCCGGAGAACAGGCAGCCGCCGAGGAACGTGCCCTCCAGCGAGCGGTAGCCGTGCATGCCGCCGCCGCCGAACCCCGCCGCCTCCCCGGCGGCGTACAGGCCGGGGATCCGCTCACCGGCGGCGTCGAGGACCTGTCCGCGCAGGTCGGACTCAAGGCCTCCGAGCGTCTTGCGGGTGAGGATGCGCAGGCGCACCGCGATGAGCGGCCCCGCCTCGGGGTCGAGCAGCCGGTGGGGGGCGGCGACCCGGGTGAACCGGTCGGCGCGGTAACGGCGGGCGATGTGGATCGCGTTTACCTGGGTGTCCTTGCTGAACGGGTTCGCCATCTCCCGGTCGCGGGCGAGCACCTCGCGCTGTACCTGCTCGAGCGCGAGCTCGGGCCTCGCCCCGGTGATCGCGTTCATCTTCGCCACCAACTCGGGCAGCGCGTCGGCGACCGCGAAGTCCGGTCCCTGGCGCATGAACGCCTCGATCGGCCTCGGGATCCCCGGGCCGACCCGCTCGCGCAGCACCGCGGTGATCGACTTGCCCGTGATATCGGGGTTCTGCTCGGAGCCCGACAGCGCGAACTCGCGCTCGATGATCTTGCGGGTGAGCACGAACCACGTGTGCTCGTGGCCGGTGGAGGCGATGTGGGCGAGGGTGCCGAGCGTGTCGAAGCCCGGGAACAGCGGTACCGGCAGTCGCCGGCCGGTGGCGTCGAGCCACAGTGATGAGGGGGCGGGCAGGATGCGGATCCCGTGCCGGGGCCAGATCGGCGACCAGTTCCCGACGCCCTCGGTGTAGTGCCACATCCGATCCTCGCCGATCACCCGGCCACCCGCCCGCTGGGTGATGGCGAGCATGCGGCCGTCGACGTGGGCGGGGACGCCGCTGATCAAGTCGCGCGGCGGGGTCCCGAGCCGCGCCGGCCACGCGGCGCGCACGAGCTCGAGGTTGCCACCGATTCCGCCCGAGCTCACGAGCACCTCCGCGGCGCGGGCCTCGAACTCACCGACGACGGTGCGGGAGCTCGTGGCTCCCCGGGGCACGGCGCTCGGCTCGAGGATCGCGCCTCGGACCCCGTCGACGCCGCCGCCGGCGCGGCCGAGCGTGAGCTCGTCGACGCGGTGGCGAGTGGCGAGGGTGACGAGACCCCTCTCGCGGGCCGCGGCCACCTGGGCGAGGAACGGCTCGAGCACCCCGGGACCAGTCCCCCAGGTGAGGTGGAAGCGCGGCACCGAGTTGCCGTGCCCGAGCGCCCCGTAGCCGCCGCGCTCGGCCCAGCCGGGGTTCGGCATGAAGCGCACCCCGAGCCCGTGCAGCCAGTCGCGCTTCTCGCCGGCGGCGAACTCGACGTACGCTCGCGCCCAGCGCGCCGGCCAGTGGTCCTCCGGCCGGTCGAAGCCGGCCGCGCCCTCCCAGTCCTGCCAGGCGAGCTCGAGTGAGTCCCGTACCCCCCAGCGACGCTGCTCGGGGGTATCGACGAGGAACAGCCCCCCGAGGGACCAGAACGCCTGCCCGCCGATCGTGGGCTCCTGCTCGAGCACGAGCACGCGGCGTCCCGCGGCGGCGAGCTCGGCGGTCGCCACGAGACCCGCGAGCCCGGCGCCGACGACGATCACGTCCGCCTCGTATCGCTGCGCGGTCATCCGCGCAGGCTACGCAGGGTGACCGCGAGGTGATCGCAGAGGAGCATGCCGGGCGACGGCACGCCTACCAGTGCACGCCGCGGGTGGCCTGGGCGAACGCCCGCTGCTCGGCGTCGAGCCGGCGCGGGTGCTCGGGGTCAGGGGTGTCGGCCTCCGGGAACAGCTGGTAGGCCCGGTTGACCAGGAGATCCTGGGCGCCGGGTGCGATCGCGTAGGTGAGCTGGCCGAGTGAGCCGAGCGGGGTCGCGATCCGCTTGGGCCGCTTGCGGATCGCCTCGGTGATCATGTCCGCCGCCTGCTCGGGGCGCAGCGTCGGCACCCGGTCATAGATCTTCGTGGGGGCGATCATCGGCGTGCGCACCAGCGGCATGTAGACGGTCGTGAGGTGGACGCCGTCGCTGATGATCTCCGGTCCGATCGAGCGGCTGAACGCGTCGAGGGCCGCCTTGGAGGCGAGGTAGGCGGCGAACCGCGGCGTGTTGATCTGCAGCCCGATCGAGGAGATGTTGATGATGTGGCCCTCGCCGGACTCGCGCATCTCGGGCAGCAGGTCGAGGATCAGCTTCACCGGCGCGAAGTAGTTGAGCGTCATCGTCCGCTGATAGTCATGGAAGCGGTCGTAGGAGCGGTCGACCGAGCGACGGATCGACTTGCCGGCGTTGTTGACGAGAACGTCGACGTGACCCTGCGCGCGCAGCACCTCGTCGGCCATGCGGTCGATGTCGTCGAGGTCGGTGAGGTCGCACGGGTACACGCTTGCCGAGCCGCCGAGCTCAAAGATCGCGTCGGCGACCGCCTCGAGCTTCGCGCGCGTGCGCGCAACCAGCAGCACGTGGGCGCCCGCCCGGCCGACCGCGAGCGCGGCCGCCTCGCCGATCCCCGAGGAGGCGCCGGTGATGAGCACCGTGCGCCCCCGCACCGCGCTCGGCAACGACTCGGCGAGGATCCCGCCGGCGCCTGGGATGCGCTTGCCGAACTGGTGCAGGGTGCGCACGCCGTCGATCGCGAGGTTCGTGAAGTC
Source organism: uncultured Solirubrobacteraceae bacterium (assembly GCA_964246945.1). Classification (GTDB taxonomy): domain Bacteria; phylum Actinomycetota; class Thermoleophilia; order Solirubrobacterales; family Solirubrobacteraceae; genus Palsa-465. Next base: position 3,323 of record CAXTTD010000293.1, read on the forward strand.
GGGCATCGGTGCAGGGACCTTATCCCTCAACCGCCGTCGAGCTGGAACTGCCCTCCGGCATAGATGACGCGCTCGCTGCCGTCGGCGAGGGTGGCGGTGACCTGACGGTCGGTGGTGGAGACGATGTCGGTGTGCACGATCGAGTGATTGAACCCGAGGCGCTCCCAGTCCGCGTCCACGAGTGTGCTCGGGTCGCCGTCGTAGCAGGACTGGATCGCCTTGCCCACGGCGATGTGAGTGTTCCCGTACGGACCACCGACGTTCTCGTCGTAGAGCGTGGTGGCCATGAACTTCGTGATCCGCGAGAAGCGCGAGTCGGTGAGCGAGAACTCCCCGACGCGGTCGGCGTTCTCGGCGGACAGCATCTCGGTGAGCAGCGACTCGTTGGTCTCCGCACTCGCCCGGGTGACGACGCCATCGGCGAACTCGAGCTCGACTCCGGTGATGAGGTTGCCGTGGGTGAACAGCGGCTCGGAGAAGCGGATCCGGCCCTCGGTACCGCGCCAGTCCGGAGCGGTGAAGATCTCAAAGCTTGGGATGTTCTTGCCCCCGCCGCCGACCCAGCGACGGCCGGAGCCGAGCGTCAGGCGAAGATCGACGTCCTCGCCGCGGACGTGCAGGCGCTCGATGGGCAGAGCGTCGAGGGCGGCGACCGTCTGCTTGATCTGCGCATCGACCGCGTGCCAGCGCGCCTTGGGGTCCGCCTCGTCCAGGAAGCAGGCGGCGGCGATCTGCTCCCAGTACTCCGCGACAGAGAGCTGGGCCTCGCCGGCCATCGCCTCGGTGCCGTAGAGCGCGATCGTCCAGCTGAACGCCCCTGAGTTCTCCTTCGCGTCGCGCCACTTCACCGAGGGCAGCATCGAGCTCTGGTGGGCGATGATCTTCGCCGGGTCGACCTCGCTGAGCGCCCGCGGGTCGGCTTCGGCCTCGATGTAGATCATGTGGTCCATCTGATCGATGAGGCCATGGACGTAGTGCTCCATGAAGAACTCGATCTGCTCCGGCGAGGCGATCTCGTAGAAGTCGCGCGAGAGGTTGGTGGCGGCGTCGTCGTCGGGGCGGTAGCTGCCGATGGTGAGCCCCCCGGCCCGCCACACCGCGCGGCACACCTCGGCGTACAGCGGCTTCGCGCTCTCGGGGGCGAGCACGCGCACGACGTCGCCGCGGGAGATCCCGGTGCCGTCCCCGAGGGCGAAGTTGACGAGCAGGTCGGCGTAGCGCTCGACGTATTCCTGGGGCACTTCGTAGGTCATGGCTCGTCCTGGGTTCGGGTTCGGGTTCGGAGTCGGGTCGTGCGTGCGTGCGTGCGTGGCGTGCGGGGATCGCTACGGGTCGCGGGGGGGT
>CAXTTD010000294.1:0-4647 GCA_964246945.1 uncultured Solirubrobacteraceae bacterium
GTTCCCCACCCGGGCTCGCGGCCACTTCGAGGTGTGGCTGTACAGCTCGATCCTCGACTCGCGTCCGCTCGGAGCCCTGCGAACCGGTACTCACACCGTTACCTACACCCTGCCGAGCGATGCGCGCCGATACCGGTGGATCGACATCTCCTTCCAGCCGGCGGGGGTCGTCAACCACAGCGGCGAGTCGCGACTCCGTGCGGTCAACCCGCTCCACGCGGGCGCGGGTGGCCGACGCGAGGCCCGGCGGCGATAATGCGCTCGTGCGGGCTCGCCGACCAACGCCGCGGCGGGTCGCCGGAGGGCCGCGGGCGCGGCTCTCGAGGTGGATGCTCGGCGCGCTGGTGGCCATGCTCGTCGCCGCCGGCGCCGCGATGGCGGGTAACCGCGGCACGGTTCAAGTCCACACCGGTGCCGCTCCGGGCGACCCCGTGAGGATGCCGAGCGGCGATATCCCCGGCTGGCGCGAGGTGTTCTCCGACGGCTTCTCCGGCAACCGGCTCGATCGTGCCAAGTGGCTGAGCTACTCCGGCCAGCCGGGGGGCGACCCCGCGGGCTGGTTCGCTCCTCGTCACGTCACGGTCTCCCACGGGATGCTCACGATCAGCGCCTACCGAGACCCGCGACGGCATGAGCGGTGGACGACGGGCGGGGTCTCCAGCAGCCCTGGTCTCGTTCAGACCTACGGCAAGTACCTCGTGCGGTTTCGGATGGACGCCGGAGTGGGGGTCAGTTACGTGCTGCTGCTGTGGCCGCACGACAACTCCTGGCCCCCCGAGATCGACTTCAGCGAGGACGACGGCAGCCAGGGCGACGGCGACGTCGCCACGCTGCACTACGGCGCCGACGATCGGACGGTCGCTCGCAGCGTGCACGTGAACCTCACCGGCTGGCACACGCTCGGCGTGCAGTGGCTGACGGGGAGCCTCACGTTCACGCTCGACGGCCACCGGTGGGCCGACATCACCGGAGCCGAGGTGCCGGCAATCCCGATGGTGCTCGACATGCAGACCCAGACGTGGCCGTGTTCGCGCACCTCCTGGGAGCGCTGCCCCGGTACCTACACCCCATCGAGGATGCGCCTCGAGGTGGACTGGGTGGTCGCCTACGCGCCCGATCGCTCCGCGCGCCGTGACGGCTGACGGGTCGCTCGGCAATGCACGCTGATCAGACCGATCCCAGCGTATCCGTGGTCGTCTGTGCCTATTCCGACGATCGGCGGGCCGCGTTGCTTGCGTCGATCACCTCGCTGGCCGCCCAGACCTCGGTCCCTGCGGAGGTGATCGTGGTCGTCGACCACAACCCGTCGCTGCTGGAGTGGGTACGGGTGCACGCCCCGCAGGTGACCGCGATCGCGAGCGATCAGGCGAACGGTCTGGCGGGTGCCCGCAACACGGGGGTCCGGGCCGCGACCGGCGAGGTGGTGGCGTTCCTGGACGATGACGCGCGCGCGGCGCCCGACTGGCTGCACCGTCTGGGTCGGGCCTACCAGGATCCGCGGGTGCTGGGGGTGGGCGGGGCAGTAGTGCCGGAGTTCGAACGGGGACGGCCGAGCTGGCTTCCCGAGGAGTTCGACTGGGTGGTGGGGTGCACCTACCGGGGGCTCCCGACGGAGCCCGCCGGCGTCCGGAACCTGATCGGATGCAACATGTCCTTCCGGCGTGAGGCGCTGCAGCGGACCGGCGGTTTCGTGGACGGGATGGGACGGATGGGAGCCGATCGCGGTGGGTGCGAGGAGACGGAGCTGTGCATCCGGATCCGACGTGAGCTGCCGGACTCGGTGCTCATCTACGATCCCGGCGCCACGGTCCATCATCACGTTCCGGCGACCCGGGCAAGGCTTGGTTACTTCGTGAGTCGGTGTCATGCCGAAGGGGTGTCGAAGGCCGAGGTGGCCCGGCGCTGCGGTCCGGGGGAGGGGCTCGACAGCGAGCGCGCCTACACGCGCCGAACGCTGCCCGCGGGGGTGGCAGCCGGGCTCGCGGCGTCCCTGCGGGGCGACCTGGCGGGAGCCACCCGGGCCGGCACGATCCTGCTCGGCCTGGTGGTGACGGCGGCCGGGTTCCTCATCGGGCAGCGGCCATCGCCCACCCGGTCGTCACTCCGCCGGCGGGGGGAGGGGCGATGAGCCCGGATCTGGCCCAGCGCCTCGAGCCGGGGATGATCGGCCCCGGCGGATCCACGGCCGCGGGCGGCGTCCTCGACTACCGGCTGGACAAGGTCGCCAGACGGACCGAGATCGACGGCCGCTGGCTGGACTGCGGCTGCTGCGACGGGGACTACACGGTCGGGCTGCGGGATCGGGGCGCCGAGCTCGCCGTGGGCACCGACATCGACGCGGAACGCGTCGAGCACGCGCGGGACCGCTGGGAGGGTCGCGCCGGCGTCGAATTCGTCGCCGCCGGTGCGGAGCGGCTCCCGTTCCCCGACGGCCAGTTCCGCGGCGTGCTGGTGAACGAGGTGCTCGAGCATGTCGGCGATCAGGAGCAGACCCTCGGGGAGCTCCGACGCGTGCTCGCTCCGGAAGGACGGCTGATCGTGTTCGGGCCCAACCGGTGGTTCCCGTTCGAGGGCCACGGCATGGCGGTCGGGTCACATGACGTCAACGTGCCGGTGGCGCTCCTGCCGTGGCTGCCGCGGCGGCTCTCGCTGCCGTTGATGCGGGCGCGCAACTACTGGCCCTACGAGCTGCGCGGCCTGGTCGCCGGCGCGGGCTTCGAGGTCCTCCACGACGGGTTCGCGTTCCCGCGCTTCGGCCATTATCCGTGGCTGCCGCAGTCGATGATCGAGCGCTACCTCCGCGCGCTGCCCGTGATCGAGCGCCTGCCCGTCGTGCGCCGGTTCGGCGTCTCGATCTTCGTGGTCGCCCGGCGGCCCTGAATCGACCGGCACCCGGGACCGCCGACCCGTCTCACGCGTCGCGCGCCTCGAGCTTCCGGAGAGCGGCCGCTCCCTTCAGCCGGTAGATGGTGGTGTCGGCGTTGCGGTAGACGACCGCTCGGGTGAGCAGTGGGATGTCCCGGGTGAGCTGGGCGTAACCGCGCGGCGCCCCGAAGTAGCGGGCGTAGTCACCCATGCTGGAGCTCACCACTAGGTAGCCGGTCCGTGAGCCCTGAGGCGCGACCCAGCTCACCAGCCACCGACTCACCTGGCGCAGGTTACCCTCGTTCAGCCACGCCGCGTAGATCTGCGGATCGGCGGGCATCGCCTGCAGGTTGTAGTCGCCGCTGTCCGCCGTCTCCTCCGCGGGGAAGTTCTGGTCGGGGAGCACAACCAGGGACCCGCGCGGCAGGCGGCGGTACAGCCACTGGCTGGCGTGCAGCTCCGACGGGCTATACGCGTCGACCGCGACCGGTCCGAAGAGGCCCTGGAGGCCGAGCAGGAAGGCGAGGCTGACGCCGGCGATCAGCGGCCAGCGCAGGGCCCGCAGGCGGCCGGGGGCGAGCGCGTAGAGGGTGATCGCGATCAGCAGCGCGCACCACGGGGCAGAGAACAGGTAGACGCGGTAGATCGCCTCGCCGCCGTAGTCCTGGGCGAAGATGATCACGAACGGGGCGAGTGCCAGCGCGGCGGGGACGACGACCACCTTTCCCAGCCGGCGGCGGTTGGCCACGATCGAGAGCACGGCGAGGCCCCACATTCCGGCGGCGAGCACGTGGACGATCAACGACGTCGTCGCCTGGGACCCGGCATGGCGGCCCCCCGCCACTCCGGACCCGTTCGCCACCGGGCTGCCGCCGCTGAACAGGCCGCCGTACTGGCTGGCAATCAACGAGTAGTGGAGCGTCAGGTAGGCGCCGGCGATCGCGGCCAGCGCGAACACCAGCCAGCGGGGGCGCACGAGGTCCAGGACGGTGAGCAAGGCGATGTCGGCGAGCGCCGCGTACGGGGTCAGCTGATGGGCGGCGGTGATCGCGAAGAAGATGACCATCACCAGGATCAGCGCGATCGCCCGCTCGCGCCGAGAGGTGGGCGCGGCGCCCGTCGGTCCGGAGGGCAACGGCAGCCGCAGACGGCCCCGGCGCGTCCGCCGACCGGCGACCGGGGCGCGCAGCCACCGCAGCACGACGAGCATCATCCCCAGCCACAGCAGGTAGGCAAACGCCTGCGGTGACAGGTAGTCCTGCCCGACCCAGCTGATCAGGCCCTCGTAGAGGAGGATCGCCAGCCACGCGATCCGCGGCCCGCGGGCCAGCAGGCGGAAGATTGCCACCAGCAGCAGCGCGTCGGCGAGCTCGAAGGCCAGCGGTGCCCACGTCGCCAGCGAGACCGCTGACACATGCGCGAGCGAGCTCATCGCCGCCACCGCCGAGAACAGCACCGGCCACTCCTGGTAGATGTTGCTCGGGTCGGTCACCCGCCCGTAGTGCTGGAAGCCGGCGACGATGCCGAGGTGCTTGTAGACCCACGCGTACTCCGGCGCTGCGAACACGATCGGGACCGCGGCGTGGATCTCGACGATCAGCCCGATGAGGCCGAGTCCCAGCAACCAGGTGCGTGCCTGGCGACGCAGCTCGAGCAGGAAGCCGGCGACCACTAGCACGATCCCGATCAGGATGAAGACGCCGGCGCGGCCGGTCCCCAGCAGCAGGCCGTAGAGCCCGATCCCGTCTGGTCGCAGCCGGGCGATCCCGTAGGTCCAGGACG
>CAXTTD010000295.1:0-4642 GCA_964246945.1 uncultured Solirubrobacteraceae bacterium
GGGTCGCGCCGTGGTGGCCGCACACCCACGGCGAGCCCGCGCTGCACGCGGTCACGGTGGAGGCGGGCGGCGAGATCCTGCACCGCGGTCGCGTCGGATTCCGTCGCCTCGGCGCCGCCGAGGACCTCGAGGCCGACGGCGTCGCGCTGTCGGTCAACGACGTGCCGGTGTTCGCGCGCGGCGCGGTGTGGACGCCATGGTCACTCACCGACCCCGACCCCGGCGAGACGACGCTGCGCCCGCTGCTCCAGACCGTCCGTGACGCGGGAATCAACCTGCTGCGCATCCCGGGAACCGGCTGCTATGAGTCCGCCGCCTTCCACGACCTGTGCGACGAGCTCGGGATCCTCGTCTGGCAGGACTGCATGTTCGCCAACCTCGACTACCCCGAGTCCGATGAGGCATTCATGGCGGCCGTGCGGGCGGAGGTGAGCGCGGAGCTCGCCGCCCTCGCCGGCCGGCCGTCGCTCGCCGTCGTCTGCGGCGGCAGCGAGGTCGCCCAGCAGGTGGCAATGGTCGGTCTCGATCCGGCGCTCGCCGAGGGACCGCTGTACGGGGAGCTGCTGCCGGGGCTCGTTGCCGACTCCGGGGTCGAGGCTCCGTACATCCCCTCCGCGCCGTGGGGGGGCGGACTCCCGTTTCGCCCCCACCGCGGCGTCGCCAACTACTACGGAGTCGGTGCCTACCTGCGTCCGCTCGAGGATGCCCGCCGCGCCGAGGTTCGCTTCGCGTCGGAGTGCCTCGCGTTCGCCAACGTCGGCGACGGCGCGCCCCCCGGCGACGGATCGGTGCTCGGGCCGGCCTGGAAGGCGGCGGTTCCGCGCGATGTCGGCGCGGGCTGGGACTTCGACGACGTGCGTGATCACTACCTCACCGTGCTCTACGGCATCGAGCCCGGCCGGCTGCGCTACGCCGACTCCGAGCGCTACCTGGCGTTGTCCCGGCAGGTGAGCGGCGAGGTGATGGCCGAGACGTTCGGAGAGTGGCGGCGCGCGGATTCGCCCTGCCGGGGGGCGATCGTGCTGTGGCTGAAGGACCTCGCGGACGGCGCGGGCTGGGGGTTGATCGACGCCGCCGGTCGTCCCAAGGTCGCCCTGCACCACCTGCGCCGCGCGCTCGCCCCACGGGCGGTGTGGCTCACCGACGAGGGCTTGTCCGGGATCGCGGTGCACGTGGCCAACGATCGCGGCGAGCCGTTCACCGGTCGCATCCGCGTTGCGCTCTATCGCAACGAGACGGTGCGCGTGGAGGAGGCGAGCACACCGGTTGAGCTGGGCCCTCACGGTGCGGCGACGCTGGATGCCGAGGCGGTGCTCGGCCACTTCGCCGACCTGGGCTGGGCGTACCGATTCGGTCCCCCCGCCGGGGACGTCGTCGCGGTCTCCCTCGAGGCCAGCGACGGGACCCCCGTCTCCCAGGCCTTTCGCTTCCCCGCCGGCTACCCGCTCGCGTCTCGCCCGGTGGCCGAGCTCGGTCTCCACGGAACGCTGGAGATGACCGGCGCGGACTGCGCGCGGCTCACCGTCGGCGCCGCGCGACTTGCCTATGGTGTGCGAGTGCAGACACCGGGATGGACCCCCGACGACGACGCGTTCACCCTCGAGCCCGGCCACCCGCGCGAGCTCACGCTGCGGCCGGCCGGCACCGGGGAGGAGACGGCGCCGTCGGGCGGTCTGACGGCGTTGAACGCTACGGGCGCGGTGCGCCTGCTCCCACCGGTAGCGTGACAACGTGATGCCCGTCGCCGAGGACCTGCTGAGCGCTGCCCACTGGGTCTGCACCTCGACCGCGCCCGGCGTCGCCGGGCATCCGGGTGAGCTCGAGGATGAGCACCTCGATTGGATCCCGACCGTCGTTCCCGGGACCGCCGCGGGGGCGCTGCGGGCCGCGGGCGAGTGGAGCTGGGGCCACGAGGATCAGGCGCTGCTCGACGGGCGTGACTGGTGGTTCCGGACGCGTCTGGCCGCCCCCGGCGGCTCCGGACCGTGGGAGCTCTGCTTCGGTGGTCTGGCCACGCTGGCGGACGTGTGGCTGAACGGCGAGCACCTCGCCCACAGCGAGAACATGTTCGTCCCGGTGACGATCGAGCTCGGTCAGCTCCCGGCGTCCCTGGAGCTGATCATTCGCTGCGCGGCACTCGACGCGCGCCTCGCCACTCGTCATCCGCGTCCGCGCTTCAAGAGTCGCCTCGTGCGCTCCCAGGCGCTGCGCTGGTACCGGACGACTCTGCTCGGACGCATGCCCGGGTGGTCCCGATGGGCGGCACCGGTGGGTCCGTGGCGCCCGGTGACCCTCGCCGCGCGGCCCGCGTACGGGGCGATTGAGGACCTGACGCTCGACGCCCAGTGCCTGCCCGACGGCGGCGGCGAGGTGCGTGTCGCATTCGTGCTGCGGGGCGGTGAGCGCCCGCCCCGGCGCGCCCTGCTCGAGGTCGACGGCGTGTCCGCGCCGCTGGGATTGCTACCGGTCCCCGGGGGGACGGCCGCTGTCGGCCACCTGACGCTCGCGCAGGTGAAGCGCTGGTGGCCCCACACCCACGGCCCGCAACCGCTCTCGACGGTGACGGTCGATCTCGACGGCGATCGCCGCGAGCTGCGCCGGGTCGGGTTCCGCACCATTGAGCTCGACCGTGACGACGGCGCGTTCACGCTGCGCGTCAACGGGCGCGAGCTGTTCTGCCGCGGCGTCACCTGGGGGCCGGCCGACGCGGTCTCGCTCACTGCCGGCGAGGCGGAGCAGACCGCGGAGCTCGAGCTGGTGCGCGACGCTGGGCTCAACCTGGTTCGCCTGGGTGGCTACGGCGTCTACGCGGACGCGGGCTTCTGGGATCGCTGCGACGCGCTCGGGATCATGGTCTGGCAGGACTGCATGATCGCCGCCGTCGACCCGCCCGATGAGGAGGCGTGGCTCGACGAGCTCGCCGCCGAGCTGCGCGCCCAGTTCGGCGCGTTGCAGGGCCGCCCGTCGCTGGTGATGGCCTGCGGCAGCAGCGAGACCTACCAGCAGGGTTCGATGCTCGGACTGGAGCCTGAGCGCTACCGCAGCGAGGTGCTGGAGAGCTGGATCCCCGAGCAGCTCCGGGCGATCGTGCCGGATATCCCGTACGTGCCGTCCTCGCCGTCGGGTGGGGAGCCGCCGATCCGCACCGACGAAGGGGTCACTCATTACTTCGGCGTCGGCGCCTATCTCCGCTCGCCCGAGGACGCGCGGCTGGCCGGCGTGCGGTTCGCCGCCGAATGCCTGTCGTTCGCGAATCCGCCGGAGCGGGCGACGGTCGAGCGGGTGTACGGCTCCGCGGCCGCCGCCGGTCACGACCCACGTTGGAAGCTCGCGGTCGCCCGTGACGCCGGGACCTCGTGGGACTTCGAGGACGTGCGGGATCATTACGTGCGCGAGCTGTTCGGCGTCGACCCGCTCCGGATCCGCTATGGCGACCCCGAGCACGCGCTTGACCTCGGGCGGGCCGCCGTCGTCGAACTCGTCGGCCGAGTGCTCGGCGACTGGCGCGACGCGGGATCGGGCTGCGCGGGCGCGGTGATGCTCGCCTGGCGTGATCTGTGGCCTGGAGCCGGGTGGGGAGTGCTCGACGCCGACGGCATCCCCAAGGCGGCGTTCTACGCGCTCGCCCGGGCCTCGGCGCCGCGCGCAATCATCCTTCGTGACCGGGGCCTCAACGGCCTCGTCGCCGACGTGTTCAACGACGGGCCGGACCCGCTGGAGGGCACGCTGCGCCTCTCGCTCTTCGACGCCGCGGGCGTCGAGACCGAGGTCGCCGAGCAGTCGCTGGCGCTGGCGGCTCACGCTCAGGGGAGCTACGAGGCCAGTGTGCTGCTCGGCGGATTTCGTGACCTCACGGCCGCGTTTCGGTTCTCGCCCTCATGGCCCGATGCCGTGTCGGTTCGGCTGTCCGCCGCGGACGGGGCCTTGCTGGGGCGCGCCGTGTTCCTCCCCGGCGGCTGCGCCCGCCCGCGCAACGCGGACGTGGGATTGCGTGCCGTGGCTCGCCCCGCCGGCCCGGGGGCGTGGGAGCTCACCGTGAGCACGGAGCGCCTGGCGACGTTCGTCTCGGTCGACGCGCCCGGTCTGATCCCATCGGACTCGTGGTTCCATCTCGCACCCGGGGAGTCCGTCGAGCTCCTCCTGCGCGGCGAGGCGGAGCCGCGCGGGGTCGTCCGCGCGCTCAACTCGACGGCGTCGGCGCGGATCACGAGCGAGCGCGCATGAGCGACGCCATCAGCGAGCTGCGCGAACGGCTCGGCGCGTCGGCGGCGCTGTGGGCGGGATCTCGCGGGGTCTCTTTCCAGGAGCACGGCTGGGCGGCGCTCAGCGGGGCTCGGTCGGTCGACTACAACGTCGTCCTCTGCACCGGGGACGGCGATGAGCTCGACGCCGGCGTCGAGCGCGTGCTCGCCACCCGGGTGCCTGCGGTCGTCATGGTCGCCGGGCCCGCGCTCGCCGAGGTGCAGCGGCTCGTCGCGCGCGACTGGGTGTGCATCGGCGCCACGCCGGTGATGGTCCGTGACCTCGACCGGGCCGCGACGGCGGTGACCTCGGGGCCGTCGGTGCGGCGCCTGCGCGACGACGCCGCGCTCGCGGCGGCGCGGGGGCTGATCACCGCAGTGTTCGAGATCGAGCCGGCGCT
>CAXTTD010000296.1:0-408 GCA_964246945.1 uncultured Solirubrobacteraceae bacterium
GGTCTGACCCTCAGATCGGATAGTGGCGGGGCTCGCGGGAGACGGTGATCCAGCGGGTGGTGGTGAACTCGTGGGTGACCTGGTCGCGGCCGAAGCGGCCCCAGCCGGAGCCCTTGACGCCGCCGAAGGGGGCGGTGGCCTCGTCGTGGACGGTGGCGCCGTTGACGTGACAGATGCCCGAGCGGATGCGGGAGGCGACCGCCAGGGCGCGGGCCTCGTCGGCGCCGAACACGGCGGCGGAGAGTCCGTACTCGGTGTCGTTGGCCAGGCGCACGGCGTCGTCGTCGTCCTGCGCGGCGAGCACGGTGACGACGGGGCCGAAGGACTCCTCGCCGTAGATGCGCATTGCCGGCGTGACTTCGGAGAGCACCGTGGGGGGTGTGGCCGCCGCCGTGGTGGGTGCCGCCG
>CAXTTD010000296.1:418-4622 GCA_964246945.1 uncultured Solirubrobacteraceae bacterium
CGCCGGTGACCACGCGGGCGCCGGCCGCGCTGGCGTCGTCCACCAGTGCGACGAGGTGCGCACTCGCGGCGGGGCTCACCACCGGTCCGACCATCGTCGTCGCCTCGAACGGGCTGCCGACCGTGAGCGCCTGGGCGCGCTGCGCGAGCTTCGCGACCAGCGCGTCGTGGACGGGGCGGGTGGCGATGATGCGCTCGGTCGACATGCAGATCTGACCCGAGTTCATGAACGCGCCGAAGCTCGCCGCCGCGGCCGCGGCGTCGAGATCGGCGTCCTCGAGCACCACGAGCGGCGCCTTGCCGCCGAGCTCGAGCAGCGTCGGAGTGAGCCCCGGCGCGGCCTTCTCGGCGATGATCCGACCCACGCGCGTGGAGCCGGTGAAGTTCACGTGAGCGGTGTCGGGGTGGGTGACGAGACCGGCCACGAGCTCGGCGGCGTCCGCCGGGTCGTTGGTGATGAGGTTGACCACGCCCGCCGGGATGCCCGCCTCGACGAGCGCCCGCACGATCGCGCCGTGGACGCGGGGCGACTGCTCGGAGGCCTTCAGCACCACGGTGTTGCCGAGCGCGAGCGGCCATACGACGGCCCGCGTCCCCAGGATGACCGGCGCGTTCCAGGGGGCGATCCCCACGCACACGCCGAGCGGCTCGCGCACCGCCCTCGATTCGAGGCCCGGCACCTCGGAGGCGACGGACTCGTCCCGCGCCGCCTCGGCGAGCGCCCCCGCGGAGCGGAAGATGGCGGCGGCGAGCGAGACGTTGAACATGCCCCAGCCGAACGTGCCGCAGGTCTCCTCGGCGACGATCCCCGCGATCTCCTCGCCGCGGGCCTCGAGCGCGTCGGCGCCCCGCTCGAGCACCTCACGTCGTACCGCGGGCGCGGCGAGCGACCATTCCCCGAACGCGTCGGCGGCGGCGCGCACCGCGGCGTCCCCGTCGGCGGGACTCGCCGCCGCCTGCACGGTGACCACCTCGCCGGTGAATGCGTTGCGGACCTCGGCGGTGCGCCCGTCCTGCGCGTCGCGCCAGCGCCCGGCGATGAGCAGCTGCTGAACCTCGGCCATCGATCGTCTCTCCTCCTCGTTCGCTTCTTGTGAATAAGTCTACCTGATACGGTAGGCGTCGGTAGACCACGAGAGGGGGATGACGATGGCGATCACGAACAGCTGGGAGACCGTGTCGGTGGAGGTCATCGACGGCGTCGCGTGGGTGACGCTCAACCGCCCGCAGAAGCGCAACGCGATGAACCCCACGCTCAACGCCGAGATGAGCGAGGTGCTGCTCGCGCTCGACGCCGAGCCGGAGGCCGCGGTCGTCGTGCTCACCGGCGCCGGCGAGGCGTTCTCCGCCGGCATGGACCTCAAGGAGTACTTCCGCGACGTCGACGCCCAGCCCGACTGGGTGCAGCGCCGCGTGCGCCGGGACTCGATGGGCTGGCAGTGGCGGACGCTGCGCACCTACGCGAAGCCGACGATCGCGATGGTGAACGGCTGGTGCTTCGGCGGGGCGTTCACGCCGATGGTCGCCTGCGACCTGGCGATCGCCGCCGACGAGGCGACGTTCGGCCTCTCGGAAATCAACTGGGGGATCCCGCCCGGCGGCAACGTCTCGCGTGCGCTCGCGGAGACCGTCGGCGCCCGCGACGCGATGCTCTACATCATGACCGGGCGCACCTTCGATGGACGCCGGGCGGCGGAGATGGGGCTCGTCAACCAGGCGGTCCCGCTCGCCGAGCTCAAAGCCACGGTGTCGGCGCTCGCCGACGAGCTGAAGGCGAAGAACCCGGTCGTCCTGCGCGCCGCCAAGCTCGGCTTCCGCCACTGCCGGGAGATGAGCTGGGACGCCTCCGAGGACTACCTGTACGCAAAGCTCGAGCAGTCGCAGTTCCTCGACGCCGAGGGCGGTCGGGAGACCGGCATGCAGCAGTTCCTCGACGACAAGTCGATCCGCCCGGGCCTTCAGACCTACAGCCGCTGACGCGCGATGCGCGGTCTCATGCAGGACGTCCCGCTCACCGTGGAGCTCGCGCTCGCGCGCGCGGAGACGGTCGGCGCCCGCGTGCCGATCGTCTCCGTGGAGCCGAGCGGCACCCACCGCACGAGCTGGGGCGAGGTCGCCGGGCGGGCGCGACGACTGCGCGCGGTGCTCGACGGCCTCGGCGTCGCCCCCGGCGAGACGGTGGGCACGTTCGCGTGGAACACGCGGCGCCACCTCGAGCTCTACCTCGGGGTGCCGGCCGCCGGCCGGGTCCTGAACACGGTGAACGTGCGTCTCGCTTCCGACGACGTCCGCTACGTGATCACCCACGCACGGGACCGCGTGCTGTTTATCGACGCCTCGCTCACGAGTGCGTTCGCCCCCCTGCACGACGTGCTGCCCTCCGAGCGGATCGTGGTCATGGACGACGGCGGCGCGCTCGACCCGGCGTTCGCCGACTGCCCGCGCTACGAGGCGCTGATCACGGACGCGCCAGAGCTCCCCGGGGTGGCGAGCGAGGAGTCCGCCGCCGCCTCGGTGTGCTTCACGAGCGGCACCACCGGGCGCCCCAAGGCGGTCGTCTACTCGCACCGCTCGGTCATCCTGCACTCGCTCGGCTCCCTCGGCGTCGACTCCCACGGGATCTCGCGCCACGACACGCTGCTACCGCTCACCCCGATGTTCCACGTGAACTGCTGGGGGCTGCCCTACACCGCGGCGCTCGCCGGCGCCGGGCTCGTCCTGCCCGGCCGCGACACGAGCTCCGACGCGTTCGCCGCGCTCGTCGCCGCCGAGCGAGTCACCGTCGCCGCCGGGGTGCCGACGCTGTGGATCCGCTTCCTCGACGAGCTCGACGCGGGGACGCGTGAGCTCGCCTCGCTGCGGCGGGTGCTCGCCGGGGGCGCCGAGTCACCCGCGAGCCTCATCGCCCGCTACACCGCGCACGGGATCAGCTACTTCCAGGGCTGGGGCTCGACCGAGATGTCGCCGAGCGGCACCGCGGCGGTGGTGCGCCCCGGCCACGACGACTCCCGCTGGGGGCCGCCGGTGCCCGGCGTCGAGGTCCGCTTGCGCGCCGACGACGGCTCGCTCGGCCCCTGGGACGGGCACAGCTCGGGCGAGGTCGAGGTCCGCGGGCCGTGGATCGCCGCCGCCTACCTGCGGCCCGACGACGATGCGAACACCACCGCCTTCACCGACGACGGCTGGTTTCGCACCGGCGACATCGCCTGCATCGACGCCGACGGTCAGCTGACGATCGTCGACCGGGCCAAGGACCTCATCAAGTCCGGCGGCGAGTGGATCCCGTCACTCGCGCTCGAGCACGCGATCCTCGAGCACCCCGACGTCGAGGAGGTCGCGGTGGTCGCCGTCGCAGACGCCCAGTGGGGTGAGCGGCCGGTCGCGATCGCCCGGCTGCGGGCCGGGGCGACGCTCGAGCTCGACGGGCTGCGGGACTTCCTCACGGGGCGGATCGCGTCCTGGTGGGGACCGGATCGGCTCGAGGTCGTCGCCGAGCTCCCGCGCACCGGCGTCGGCAAGTACGACAAGCGCGCCCTGCGGGAGTCGTATGCGTGATGGCGGAACCGGCGCCGTGGGGGACGTCAGAGGAGTCGCCGGGACCGTCGCTCAGTTACGTCGTCGGGCGCCTGGATCGTGCGATCCGCACGCGCCTGGCCGAGGTGCTCCTCCCTCACGAGCTCACCGTCGCCCAGTTCACGACGCTGTCGGTGCTCGCCCGGCGCCCGGGGCTCTCCAACGCCCAGCTCGCGCGGCGCGCGCTGATCCTGCCGCAGTCGACGATCCAGGTGCTCGCGACGCTCGAGCAGCGCGGACTGGTGGTACGCACCCCGGCGCACGGCCGGACGCTGCTCGCCGAGCTCACCCCCGCCGGGCGCGCGCTCGTGCGCCGCGCGGAGCCGGCGACCCAGGCGGTGGAGGCAGTGATGGTCGGCGACGGGGACCCCGGCGAGGCCGAGCGCACGATGGCGGTGCTGCAGCGCTGGAGCGAGGCGCTCGCCGTCAGGCGATGAGCAGCTGACCGTCGGACCGGGCGGGGTGCAGGGTGATCGTGCGCCGGCCGCCGGCGATCGCCACCCGCCAGGGACCGTCCGCGGCCGGCGGCTCGGTGGCGCCGAGCAGCACGGTGACGAGCTCGAGCGCCTGGGGACGGCCCTGGGGCGGGGAGGTGTAACCGGTGTGCGGCGCCCCGCCGGACAGGCGGGGGT
>CAXTTD010000297.1:0-4594 GCA_964246945.1 uncultured Solirubrobacteraceae bacterium
GGGCCGAGCCTGCTGTTAGGGGGGGTCCGCCCAATGGTTAGGCTGCGGCGTGGAGTGCGATGCCCTGCTGGGCGATCGTCCTCATCGCTGACCGGGCGATCTCGAGCGCCTGCTTCTCTTGGTCGAGGTTCTGGCGCAGAAGCTTTGCGACGTCGCTGGCGCCGCTTGCCTCGGCGTTGGTCACCAGGGTTTCGTAGACGGCGATCTCGTAGTGCTCTGACTCGGTGGCGGCGGCGAGCACGATGGCGTCCACGAGGGAGTCGTCGGTCTTCTTGATGGTCGCTTTGCCGTCCTTGGCCATCGCCTCAACCACTGGGCACGGCGAGTCGTCGACTTTTTCGCCCAGGAGCTTGAAGCATTGCTCGATGTTCGTGACGTGCTGACGTGTCTGGTCACGATGCGTATGCAGCGCCTGTTTGATGTCGTCGCGCTGCGCGTTGTTCTGAAGCTCCTCGAGCACCTCGACGAGCTTCTGCTCCATCGAGAGGGCTGACCCGAGCTTGAAGTTGAAGATCTCCTCAGGCGTGTTCAGATGTCAAACATGGTGTTCCCATCGTTTTGGGTACTGCTGTACACGGTCTCAGCGGTCCGCGAGGCACGATCCCGACCGGAATCAATGGCTGCGCAATTCGTGAGGTGAATCGGTGGCGTCGCGTGCGCACGCCGAGAAAGCGAAACGTGGGCTCGGGGCGGGCAGAAAGCCTTCGTGACGGAGGCTGACGCGTCATGGATCATACCAGCGTTGACATCGACGTCCGACCCGCTCCGACACGCGCCGCTGGGTCAGCCGGCCGCAACTTAGTTATTGCCGGGAAGCCCGCCTTGATGTTGCTCGATCGGCGATCTGATGAACTCAGCGGGTTGGGTGAGCGGTCGCCCTAGGATCATGTGGATGTCACTGAAGCATCCAGTCGCTCGTGGCGAGCCAGACCGCCGCGGCCGATTTGACAGGATTGCGCAGCGCGCCTCTTATTTCGCAAGTTCGCCGGCGTTCTTTGGGTTCTGCGTTGTGCTCGTGCTCGCGTGGCTAGGGGGCTACGTGATTGGAGCTGGCGCACGGTATGAGCAGGCGATCGGGACCGCGCTCACCGCCACCACCCTGTTGCTGGTCGCGTTGCTGAAGAACGCCGAGCTGCGCTCTGAGCACGCGATTCAAAGCAAGCTTGATGCGCTGGCCACCGGAATGCTTGAGGCCATTAGGGATCAAGGCGAGGACGCCGACCCGATGCTCGAGCGCGCCATCCGCATCGAAGAGCAAGTCTGAAACTCCCTGGGGGCCAGCCGACGGACGGCAGACGCCGGGTCGTGCGCTGCGTTCAACTCAGAGCAACGAGACCACCACCACCATCCGGCGTTGGGTCCCCCACCCAGGATTCACCGAAGCTCTCGCTCGTGAGGAGGGCCAGAGGGGCAGACGCGTTCCCCGCCCTTTCGTCGACACGAAAAGCGCCCGTCGGCTGTCGGCGGGTGAGACACCGCCGTAGTTGACCCCACTAGGCCGGGCGCCCTCGTGGCACGCGACCTCGGTCACACCGGCCAAGACCGCGAGCAGCGCGTTGAGTTCGTGCTCACCTTTGATCGCCAGTTCGTCAGGGAGTCGTGGTCATGCTGATCGCGTGTCACAGGCTTACCTCACACCTCGAGCCGCTCGGCCGGGCGCAGCAGTTGCCAGGGCGCTCATGAGCCGCGTCGTGATCGAAGCCGCCTAGGGCATCCTCGCCGAAAACGCGCCCGAAAAGCGCTTGACGACGCGTTTACCAGATGGACGGCTACGCACGCACAACGACCTGACGGTCTGCCGGAGTAGCGCGGAGCCGATGGACGGGCAGCTCGAATCCGAACTGGTCCTCCAGCGTTCTGGGTGCCGACCATCCTCCGACTCGCTTGAGGTAAGCCGCTGAACGGGGTGCCACGGCGGGAGGAGATGCGAGCAGTGCACCCGTCCCAGGCTTTCATTCGGAGCGTCTGGCGACCGATCAGCAGACCGCTTAATCCGCCGGGCAACGTCAGCCGCGTTACAGGCTGGCTCCTTACGGCGCATTCTGGATAGGCACGGCGCGGGCGTATGCGTGAGGGGTCCCATCGCCGTCGCCCGGCGGCAGGGCCCTACCGTCAGGTCTGCACCTTGTCCACGAGGCCGCCGAGCCACACCAACACGAGGTCGCGGTCAGCGGGGTGGCAAAGCGACGCGCCGCTGCATGTGTGATCTGTGGTCGCCAACGTCCTGGGCGACCGGATCAACGGCGCAAGCGGCGTGAGGGATGACCCGTTCTCTAGCTAGTCAGGTCGCAGGATTCTGCATCCGAGGCCGCGCGGCGTGTACTCTTCAGGCAGCAGCTCGATTTTGTTTTGCGTCGCTCCAGCCCTTGGTGGCGTTCCTGGCCGTCAGGCACACGTCTGGAGCACAAGCGCATTACGCACGGAAATTCAGCAGCCGGTGGGCCCAAGTTCGGGGCCTCGGACGGGCGCGGGGATAGGTTTACCCCGGCCGTCTCGTCATACCCGGAGCAGTTTGGCGTCGAGGTGCGATCCGATGCTGATCGGGTGCTCGTCGCGGTAAGTGGAGAGGTTGACCTCGTCGTGGCCAGCTCGCTTCAGGAGCTTCTGCTCGAAACTGAGGCGGGCCGCCCCGATCGTCTGGTGCTGGATCTGCGCCGGCTGTTGTTCATGGACTGCTCAGGGCTGCGGATCGTGCTGGAAGCTGATGCGCGTGCCCGCCAGAGCGGCCGTCTATTGACGGTGGCGTGTCTCCCGGGCCAGGTCAGGCGCTTGCTGACGTTGGTGAGCGCCGATCAGCAGCTGGACCTTGTCGCCCATCCAGGCGAGAGCCGCAGAAGCCAGGCCGTCCGTGCCGTGAGCCCGCAGCTTGGCTATCAGGCGCGGGGTTCTATCGCGGTCATCACACTCCCAGCTCGCGTCGAGGCTGACTGCATCCCCGCGTTGCGCAGCCGCTGTAAGAGAGCGCGCGATTCCGGCAGCCGAGTGATCGCGGTCGACCTCCGCGCGTTGCGGCACATCGACACGCACACCCTAAGCGAGCTGGGCATGGCGCTACGCGCGATCAGCCGGCACAAGGCAAAGCTCGCGATCGTGGGCGCTGACCCACGTATCCGGTTGATGCTCGAACTCTGCGGCATCGACGGCGTCGAGTTTCACCCGACCATGAAACGCGCACTCGCTGCCGTCCGCGAGCGTCGTCGCTGGGTAAAGACCCCGGTCTGGCCCGGCGTTCTCAGACGTCAGCACCCGGCGCCGCATCGTTCCTCGGCCCGCTCATGATCCGACCTTGCCCCCGGCGACCCGCGATGCGCGATCCGACGGGTCCTCGCCGCGGCCCTCTGATTCTGATGTGGCCTGCTGAGCGCCCTTGCCGATCCTCCGCACCGTCTGAATTGGCGATCTCGCGCTCAGGGGCGCACCGACGGTCAGGCGCGAACCTGGTCGCAGTGAACCCCGGTTCGCCGGGCGGCTGTCACAACGACACGGCGGGGTGATGAGCGCGGCTGCGCCGTTGAGCGGTGAGGCACTGACCAACGCGATCTCCGCCGGGATCGCCGGCCTGTACCGCGCGTTCTACGAGCATGACCGGACCACCGCGAACACGTTCATCAACGATGACGTGGTGGTCTGCGTGCTCAAGGACATCCTCACCACCCAAGAGTCGCAGCGGGTGAGATTCGGCGACGGTCAAGACGTGATCGACGGCCGTGTGATGTTCCAGACCGATACCGAGGATCAGTTCACCGCCGTGATCGAGAAGTACACCGGCCGGCGAGTCGTCGCATTTCTCAGCGCCAACCAAACCACGCCCGGCTGCGCCTGCGAGCTGTTCTTCCTCGACCCGATCGGCCCCAGAGATCCCGCAGGAGCGTCGTGACCAGGACAGCGCACGTCACTCGCGGTGACTCCCGTCTCCTGGGCCCCGGAGACGTCTTCCCAGGGACAGGCGAGACCGGACAGCGATGACCGTCGCGACCGAAGACCAGCACTCCTACGCCGATTCGCTGCCGGCAGCGATCTCCAACGCGATCGTGAAGATCATGCACGACTACACCGGCCGCGGGCCCAGCCGAGCGAGGACGACGATCCGCGAGAACATCGTGGTGGTGATGCTCGAGTAGAACCTGACCAAGGGCGAGCAGTCCCTCACCAAGAGGGGCCGGGGTGAGAAGGTGCTCGAAATCCGCCGCGAATACCAAGAAGCGATCCGCGAGCACAGCAGCGCCACGATCGCCGAGCTGACCGGCCGCTGCGTGACCGCGATGCTCAGCGCCAACCACCTCGACCCTGATCTCGCCGCCGAGATCTACGTGCTCGACCATCCGCCCGACTACGACGCCCGGACCTGGGACACCGTCACAGAAGTCGATGACACCGACGTCCACGAGGGCTGATACCGAGGATTATGACCGACGGAGTGAAAGCCTCTCGGCCTCGGAAAGTTTCGATCGCCGCGGTCGTCCTAATTGGTCGAGGTAGACGCCTGACCGGAGTCAGGCTTGGCGCTGTGGGCTGTAGCGGGTGGGTATGGCCTTAGATGAGGTTGCCCGGTAGTTCGTAGAAGTTTGTAGTGGCGGTCCGCCCGGCCCGTCCG
>CAXTTD010000298.1:0-4590 GCA_964246945.1 uncultured Solirubrobacteraceae bacterium
GGGGGGGGGGGGGGGGGGGGGGGGCCCCCCGGGGGGGGGGGGGGGGGGGGGGGGCCCGAGGCCGGCGGCGTCTACGTCGTGGGGGCGAACGAGCCGGAGACGCACCTGCGGGGGGTCGCGCCCGGCCGTGACTTCCCGTATACGGCCGTGGACGTGCGCGAGGTGCTCCCCGGAGACACCGTGAACGGCGCTCCGATCCGGGTCGAGCGAGCCATCGAGATCGGCAACATCTTCAAGCTCGGCACCCGCTATTCCGAGCCGCTCGGCGCCAGCTACCTCGACGAGTCCGGACACGCTCAGCCGGTGTGGATGGGCTGCTATGGATTCGGGCCCGCTCGCGCCGCCGCGGCCGCCATCGAGCAGTACGCGGATGAGGCCGGGATCTCGTGGCCCCGGGCGATCGCTCCGTTCGACGTCGAGCTGGTGACGCTCGGCAAGCCGGGCAGCGACGAGCGCGGGCTCTCAGACCGGCTCTACGACGAGCTTCGGGCCACCGGCCTCGACGTGCTCTACGACGAGCGCGATGCCGGGCCGGGGGAGAAGTTCGCCGACGCCGAGCTGCTCGGCTGCCCGCTGCGGCTCACCGTCGGCCGGCGCACGCTCGCCGCCGGGGAGATCGAGGTCCAGGTCCGCCGCGGCCGGGAGTCGCGCTCGGTGTCCCTGAACGGAGCCCGCCCGCCGGCCGAGGCGGTCGCGGAGCTGTGGCGCGAGCTGCCCTGAGCCTCCGTCTGGCAGCCGAGAGCGCCACCTCCACCGGCGGCTGCGCGTGAGCCCGCAGCCCTCACGCAAACGCCTGTTCGGCATTGACCGCTCAGGTCCCAACCCGGAGTCGACCGGTTCCGATCAACCGCTCAACCCATGGACGCTTCCCAACCTGATCGGTCTGTTGCGGCTGTGCGGGATCCCGGTGTTCCTCGTGCTCGCCCTGAGCAGCACGCACGGGCGCAGCGTGCTCGCGGTGGTCGTGTTCGGAATCGTCGCCTGGGCCGACTACCTCGACGGGTTCACCGCGCGACTCACCGGCCAGTACAGTCGACTCGGAGCGCTGCTCGACCCGATCACCGACCGGCTGCTCATCATCTCCGGTGTCGTGGTCGCGTTCGACTTCTCGTTGCTGCCGCGCTGGGCGCTCGCCCTCGCCGTCGCCCGAGAGCTGTTCATGCTCGCCTTGAGCCGCTATGGGCTCTCGCGTGGCGTCGAGCTGAAGATCAACTGGTTCGGACGGGTTGGGGTGGCGCCGATGATGGCGGCCGCGCCGTTCGCGATGGTCGGCCTACACTGGCTCGCGGTGGTGTTCCTGTACGCGGGGCTCGCCCTGTCGCTGTCGGCGACCGCGCTGTACGTGCAGCACGGAATCCGCGAGAGCCGGCGACTCTCAAGCTCAGCTTGACCCTGCGAGCCCGACGGTTATACTCGCGCGGCCGGTCTATCGAGAACCCACTGGGGCGCGGAGGATGACACGCATGGACGAGACGTTTCCGGATCTCGGATCGCTCACTGATCAAGAGCTGAAGGATCTCATCAAGCAGCTCACCGAGGAGGAGATGGAGGTCTCCTACCAGCGTCGCATCCTGCACGGCCGCATCGACATCCTGCGCGCCGAGCTCGTCAACCGACTGCGCAAGAAGGACGAGGGCGGGGAGCTCGTTATCTCCGGCGCCGACGTCCAGCAGCTCACGGATATCCTGTCGGGCCGCGTGTCCCTCGAGGACGAGACCGAGTAACGGCTTCCGACGCGACGGCGAGATGGCCCAGCACTGCCCCGAGTGCGGCTTCGCCAACGATGATGGCGCGAGCTACTGCCAGCGCTGCGGCGCCTTCCTCGCCTCCAGCGAACCGCCGCCCGGCGTGAGCACCGCGAGCTACCGGGTCGGCGAGACCGGCGAGATCGAGGCGATCGAGCTCTCCGGCGAGCTCGACCGCGGCGCGGCGCTCGTGATCCGCGCCGGCGGGGGTCGCGCCGGCGAGAGCTTCCCCGTCCAGGGGGACCGCCTCACCGTCGGACGTCGGCCCGAGTCCGACGTGTTCCTCGACGACGTCACCGTCTCCCGCGACCACGCGCTTGTGGTGCGCCGCGGCAGCGACTATTACCTCGACGATTGCGGCTCGCTCAACGGCACCTACGTCAACCGCCGCCGCATCGACTCACACCGCCTTGCCGATGGTGACGAGCTGCAGATCGGCAAGTACAAGCTCGCCTTCCTGTCCCGCTGAGCCCGCCCTCGAACTCAAGTACGCCGCCATGACATCCTCCGCCGACATCCATGCTGATCTCGAGCCTGCCGCGCCGGGACTCGAGTTGCCCGAGCCGGCCGAGCCCCCGGGCCGGCCCACCCCGAAGGCGGCGACGATCGGGACGGTGTGCAAGGCGCTCGTACAGGAGTTCCCCGACATCTCGATCTCCAAGATCCGCTACCTCGAGGATCAGAAGCTGCTCACCCCGCGGCGCACCCAGGGCGGCTACCGCCTGTACACCCAGAACGACATCTCGCGCTTGCGCACGATCCTGCGCCTGCAGCGCGACGAGTTCCTGCCGCTGCGGGTGATCCGCCAGGAGCTGGCCGGCGGACGCGCCGAGAGCGACGTGAACCCGGGGGAGCTCGGTCCCACGGGGCACGCCGAGCGGATCGGCGTGCGCCGCTCGGCGGTCGCGGTGCGCGACCCCGGCGCCTCCTACGCGCTCGCGGACGTCGTGGAGGACACCGGCGCCGACGCCGGACTGATCGGCGAGCTCGTCGACTTCGGCGTGATCAAGGGGGAGCTGCGCGACGGCACACGCTACTTCGACGAGACCGAGCGTGAGATCATCCGCGCCGTCTCCGAGCTCGCCCGCTACGGGGTCGGTGGCCGTAACCTGCGCGTGTTCCGCAGCTCCGCGGATCGCGAGGCCCAGCTGCTGCAGTCGATCCTCGCCCCGGCGCTGCGCTCGCGTAACCCCGAGCGGCGTAAGGAGGCGATCGAGGCACTCGAGAACCTCGCCTCGGTCACCACCCATCTCAAGCATCTGCTGTTGATCCGCGACCTGCGTCGGATCGCGGGCTGACGGCCCGCGGAACGCGGATCTCCGGGCGACTCGATGGACCTGCGCGCTCTCGTCCGCGAGATCCCCGACTTCCCCCGGCCGGGGATCCGGTTTCGCGACATCACCCCGCTGCTGCTCGATCCCGCCGCGCTCAACGCGGCGATCGCCGCCCTGGCCGCTGAGGAGACCGCTGCCGCGAGCGGGGGGGTGGACTTCGTGGTCGCCGCCGAGGCCCGTGGCTTCATCCTCGGCGCCGCGCTCGCCCGCGAGCTGCATGCCGGCTTCGTCCCCGCCCGCAAGCCTGGCAAGCTGCCCGCGAACACGGTGAGCGCCGAATACGCGCTGGAATACGGTCTCGACGCGCTCGAGGTCCACGCCGACGCGCTCGCCGACGGCGCGCGCGTGCTCGTCCACGACGACCTGCTGGCCACCGGGGGAACCGCCCGCGCGCTGTGCGAGCTCGTCACGGAGCTCGGCGGCGAGATCGTCGGCTGCTCGTTCCTCGTCGAGCTCACGGCGCTCGGCGGGCGCGAGCGGCTGGTGCCTCATCCGGTGCGCTCGCTGATCGCCTTCGCGGAGTAGACGGGCGTGCCGGGCCCGCTGCGGGCGGTCACCGTGACGCGCCGGCGCACGCTTCCCGACCCCCCGCAGGTGGTGTGGGAGCTGATCGCCGACCCCCACCACCAGCCGCGCTGGTGGCCGGGGGTCGAGCGCGTCGAGGCGGTAAGCGAGGACCGTTTCACCCAGGTGCTGCGCACCCAGCGCGGCCGGCCGGTGCGGATCGACTTCGCGGTCGTGGCCAGCGAGCCGCCGGGGCACGCCGCCTGGCGCCAGGAGCTCGCCGGCACGCCGTTCGCGCGGGTGCTCGAGGAGTCCCGCGTGCAGTTCGACCTCGAGCCCGACGGCTCGGGGACTGCGGTCACGCTGGGTCAGGCGCAGCGGTTGCGCGGCTACTCGCGGACCGGCGGCTTCATGCTGCGCCGGGCGACTGCCAAGCGCCTGGACGCGGTGCTCGAGGGCCTCGAGTCGGCGTGTCCGGGCGGGGCTGCCCCGCCTACAGACCGCTGATCGGGCCGGAGAGCAGGATCGGACCGGGAGTCTTGGGCTTGGCGGTCGTCTCGGTGGTGATGATGAGCTCGCGGTAGCGCGAGGCGTCTGAGGGCAGCGGCCCGGCGGTCGAGAGCTTGCCGCCGGAGCCGACGCCGGGGTTGACGAAGCCGAGGCTCACCGCGTTGGACGGGGAGTTGTACAGCCACACCTCATAGGCGTTGTGGCGGGTGTTGGCGGGGACCTTCTGCCCGACGATCGCGATCTCACGCTCGGAGCCCTCCTGCAGGACCTCGGCGACCGCCGCCGCCTTGCCCGCCGTGCTCGACGCCGCGGTGAGGTTGATCTGCGCGATCGGCCGGGCTTTCGCGGTTGACCCAGCGGTGGTCGAGGTGGTGTTGGTCTGACTCGCGCTCGCCGGGTTCGTGCGGGTCACCGTGCCGGAGGACTTCAGGGCGCTCGCCTGGCTGTGGTGATGGTGGCGGGTGACGAGCACGACGACCGCGGCGATGATGATGACC
>CAXTTD010000299.1:0-320 GCA_964246945.1 uncultured Solirubrobacteraceae bacterium
GCCCGCCCCCCGGCGGCCGACCCGCGCACCCCGCCCACCCCACCCCCCCCCGCAGGAGCAAGGGCGAGCCCGCCGGCCCCGCGAGCGCCGCGGCCAGCAGCCACGGCCCCGGACCGGCGGCGAGCCGCAGCCACGGGTACGCGGTGAGCCCCGCCCAGCCGAGCGCCCGGCCGGCCACCGCGAGGACGAGCAGCGCGGCGGTGGCGGCCGCGAACCCCAGGTCCTGACGCGACCACGGCCGCGCCGGCCGCGAGCCCCGGGCAGGCCGGCGGGCACTCGCGTAGCCGCGGACCTCGAGCGCGGCGGCGACGTCGAGCGCG
>CAXTTD010000299.1:330-4575 GCA_964246945.1 uncultured Solirubrobacteraceae bacterium
GTCGAGGACCCCCGCCGAGGTGGCACGCAGCAGCGCGAGGCGGGATGGCGGCGTCCCCGGCCGGCAGCGCCGGGCCTCGGCGAGGCGCCGCGAATCGCGGGCGAGCACCGGCACGAGCCGGGTGGCGAGGGTGGCCGACAGCGCCGAGCGGTAGGAGAACCGCCGCATCAGCGAGAGCAGCTCGTCGGGGTCGACCGCAAGCGTGTACAGCACCCCGCAGAGGATGAGTGCGACGGCCCGCAGACCGAGCACCGCCCCGTAGACGGTCGCCTCGAGGGTGACGTCGGTCTGCCCGAGCACCGGCAGCTCGCCGAAGCGCCAGATGATGGTGAGCCCCTCGCGGGTGACCAGCGCGTTGATCAGAATGACGGCGAGGGCCACCGGCAGCGCGAGCGCGAGCGCCGGACGCAGGGCACCCGCGCAGCCGGCGAGCGCCACCGCCGCGATCAGCACCAGCACCAGCGTCCCCAGCACTCGTGGATCCGAGCACAGCAGCGCGGCGGCCCCGAGCCCCGCACACCAGGCGCCGCCGACGGCCGCGCGAGCCGCGTGCAGCGGGGTGGCACGCCGGCGGTAGAGCATGGCTAGGCAGCGACCACTAGCTCATGCCGGTGAGCGGCACCGGATACAGGCTGCGGCCGTGGACGGCGAGCGCGAAGTGGTCGGCCAGATCCCGGGTGTTGAACGCGCGGGCGGCCGCCCGCGCGCCCGCCAGGTCGGTCCCGACCACGAGCCACGTCGGCGCCGGGTCGTTGGCCGCGTTCGCGACGGCGGCGATGAGACCCGAGTCGGGCCCCAGCCGCTTCACCACGGCCCCGGCGGCGTTCTCCAGGTCGAGCTGCCGGCCGCCGTCCGAGAAGTGCGCGTAGACGCCGCTCGCGCCCGGCCCGTACTTGAGCAGGTCGGCGGCGACCTCGCCGTACAGCTGATCCCAGGTGCCCAGGTTGACCGAGAGCACGTCGTTGGCTCCGTAGCCCGGGTTCGCGGGCGAGAGCGGAATGTGCAGGCGCGTGAACTGATGCGTGATCTCGGCGGCGGCGGGTCCCAGACCCCGGCCGTGCGAGATCGTGGAGGGATAGCGCCGCCCCCCGGTCCCGTCTCGGAACGGCTCGGGGAAGGAGCCGACGACCGCCGGGATCGAGTCGGTGGCGCTCCAGTCGTGCAGGTCGAACCACACGCTGTCGCCCTTGTAGACCTTGGTCGTCGCCGCGCCCTTGGTCGCCTGGATGCCGTTGACGTAATAGAACCAGTCGTAGTGGTGACTGGTCCCGGAGTGGCCGTCGATCGACTCCACGAAGCCGCCGCCGTACTTGGTCGACACGGTCGCGTGATGCTCGAGCAGCTGCATGTCGGTCTCCCCGCCGGAGATCTTGCCCCCGTCGAGCGCCTTGAGCTTCGTCGCGCCGAAGTTCTCGGTGACCCGGAGGTTGACCGCGCCGCTGCCGATCCCGGGCCCGAAGCCGCAGCCCGCGCACACCAGGGTGGTGGCGAGAGCGGCGAGCGCGACGAGGACCCGGGAACGACGCACGGATCTACTTCGACAGGTCGAGCGTGAACGGCGCGGAGCGGATCTCGCCCTTGGCGACCGCCACCAGGGAGACGCGGCCGCTACCGATCGGCGTCAGCGACGTGACGCCCGCCGTGCTCGCTTTCACACTGCGGAACTTCGCCGCCTTGGCCCCCCGGACGAGGTCGAACTTCACGCCGCTCACCGGCTTGGTGGCGGCGCCCTTGCCCGCATAGACGAACGTCTTCACGCTGAACGAGCGGCCATCGGTGACATGCGTCGGCGCCTTCACCACGAGCGGCAGCTCCGCCTTGCCCTTCGCCGGCACCTGGGCGAACAGCAGCTGCTCGCCGGACTTCAGCTTGGTGTCGCACACCCCCTCGGAGGCGGCGCGGTCGTTGACGAAGAACTCCCAGTAGGAGCCCTTGGCGTAGAGCGCGTTGGTGCCGAGGATGTTGGTGACCTCGACGCCGAGCCCGCTCGAGTAGGTGCCGCCCCAGTCGCCGTGGGTGGCGACGTTGAGGGCGCCGGCGGCCGAGTCGGCCGGGCACACCCCCGCGGGCGTGCCGCCCTTGGTGATCGAGCCCGAGCTCGGAGCGACAAGGGTCTTGGGGGCGAGCAGCGTGCGACTCGCGCCCTCGACCCGGAAGGACACCTTTGGTGAGGCCGCGGCGAGCGCGGGCACGGCGCACAGCAGACCGGCCGCGACCGGCGCGGCGGTCGCGAGGAGGGGACGTCGGATCTTCATGGGGGCCACCCTTTCCACGAGGGCTTGGCGTGTCGGTCGGAGGCTGGTCTCCTGACTCCCGGGCCTATCCCCCGCGCCTTCCCAGCCGGCCGTCGGCCGCCCAGTGGCGTCGTGCGAGGGACGTCCCCGGTCACAGTGGCGGGTCCGTGCCGGATTCTCACCGGCTTCCCATCACCACCGACCCTGAACGGCGGGGATCGTAGCGGGTGCGACGTGTCAGACTCCCCGGTCATGACGGTGAACCTCACCCGGATCTACACCCGCCTGGGCGACGGCGGAGAGACGCACCTCGGCGACATGAGCCGGGTGCCGAAGACCCACCACCGGATCGAGGCCTACGGGACCGTCGACGAGCTGAACGCCCAGCTCGGGTGGACGCTCACCCTGCCGGGGCTCGACGCGGCCCACGCGGACTGGCTGCGGCGCATCCAGAACGACCTGTTCGACGTCGGCGCCGACATCTCGGTGCCCGAGGCCGAGGACTCCGAGCGCGGGCGGCTGCGGGTGATCCCCGAGCAGACGGCGTGGCTCGAGGCCCGCTGCGACGAGGTCAACGCGACGCTGTCCCCGCTGAGGTCCTTCGTGCTGCCCGGCGGCTCCCCGGCGGCGGCTGCCCTGCACGTGTGCCGCACCGTGTGCCGCCGCGCCGAGCGGGCGGCGGTCGCCTGCGGCGATGACGCCTCGCCGGAGGCGGTGCGCTACCTCAACCGGCTCTCGGACCTGCTGTTCATTCTCAGCCGTGCCGCGAACGCCGGTGCGGAGCCGCTGTGGCAGCCGGGCCGCTACCGCTGAGCGCGCCGCCGCTCGTACGCCCGCCGCCGCGGAGCATGAGGTTCATACCGGTGGCACACAGGAAGCTGAGGGCGGCGATCCCCGCCGCCCCGACCACGAACATCGAGTGGGCGCTCGCGTAACCGAGCACCGCGTGGGGCCGCATCGCGGTGAGCAGGGCGCCAAAGGCGACCGCGCACAGGATGAGCAGCCCGGCGGGAGCAAGTGCCTCGCCGACCGAGAACGACTGGCTCGGCGTCACCGAGGCCTGCACCGGGCGGTGGGCCTCGTACAGAGCGAGGCCGCCGACCACGAGCAGGCCCCACGTGCTCGCCATCTCGAAGCCGCCGAGCACGTCGGAGGGGTAGTGCCAGCCGAGCTCCAGGAACGAGTACACGATGGCCACGCAGAAGGCGGCCATCACCGCGCCCACGAGCGGCCGGCGACGGGCGGGCACGCTGATCACCATCGCCAGCGCGAGCGACATCGATGCCGTGGCGTGACCGCTCGGCCACGTCGAATGGGTGAGGTACAGCCCGGGAACGTGATCCCGGGAGCCGGTGAGCAGGGGCTTGAGCACCTCGGTCGACTCGTTGGCCCCGAGCAGCAGCACCGCCAGGGCGACCGCGACCCGCGGCCGGCCCCGCAGCAGCGCGATCGCCACCGGGATCGCCGCGAGCGCCACGTACGGGAACGGATCGCACAGGCCGGCGACCGCGTTGGTGAGCCGGTTCAGCCGCGGCCGGCCGAGCTGGTAGAAGCCACCGAGGACGTTGGCGTCGACGCGGCGCACCGCCGCGACGTCATGCGCGAGGTACCAGGTGAGCGCCATCGCGACGATGCCGAGCGCGGCACCGGCGAACGCGAGCTTGGAGCGACGGGGCATCTGACCACATAACGGTAGGACCCGAACCTAAGAGCCCGTTCAGGAGTTAGGATCCGGTTGAGGAATCACCCTGGGCGGGCGCCGGTGCGCCGCCGGGCTGCGGCGCCCCGTCCCCGCGGGAGATCCGGAACTCCGGGGCGGCGCCCGTGCGCCGTAGATGCGAGTAGTGCTCGAGGTCCTCGGGCGCGGCCACCTCGACGCTGATCCCCGGCGCGAGCCCGATCCGCGCGGACTCGTAGAGCAGCTCCTGATAGCGCAGCCCGCCGCCCGAGCTCTCGACGTCGAGCTCATGGCCGCCCACGCGCAGGGCAGCGCGTCCGCCGGCGGCGAGCG
>CAXTTD010000300.1:0-1022 GCA_964246945.1 uncultured Solirubrobacteraceae bacterium
CCGCGGAGCGCATCGTCGCCGAGATCGAGTCCGCCGGCGGGCGCGCGACCGCGCTGCGGGGCGACGTCACCGATCCCGACGCGCCCGACGCGCTGTTCGGCGCCCTGGAGGACGCCTACGGCTGTCCGGTCCTGTGCCTGGTCAACAATGCCGGTATCGCCGCCGACGATCTCACCCCGTCGCTGAGCGACGAGGCGTGGCAGACGGTGATCGACACCGACCTCACCGCCGCGTTCCGCTTCACCCGCCGCGCGCTGCGCCCGATGATGCGCGCCCGCCGCGGACGGATCGTCAACATCGCCTCGGTCACCGGCCTGCGCGCCAACCCCGGTCAGCCAAACTACGCCGCCGCCAAGGCGGGCCTCATCGCCCTCACGCGCAACGCCGCCGTCGAGGTGGCACGGCGCGGAATCACCGTCAACGCGGTGGCGCCGGGCCTGATCGAGACCGAGATGACTGAGGGCCTCGACGGGTCCCTGCTCGAGCGGGTGCCCGCCCGCCGCATGGGCACCCCCGACGAGGTCGCAGCGTGCGTGCGCTTCCTGACGTCCGAGGCGGCCGGTTACGTGACCGGCGCCGTACTGTCCGTCGACGGCGGCCTCGCCGCCTGATCCACACCCGACCGTCCCGAGATTCCGAGAAGGAGAACCCCCATATGTCCGTGACAACCGAGCAGGTCGAGACGCGAGTGATCGAGACGCTGGCGAGCTTCGGCCCCGACCAGAGCCAGATCACGCGCTCGGCGACCTTCGAGGAGCTCGACATCGACTCGCTGGATCTCGTCGAGCTCGCCCAGGTGGTCGAGGAGGAGTACGGCGTCGTGCTCAAGGGCGAGGACATGAAGGACTTGAAGACCGTCGGCGACGCGATCGACCTCATCGTCGAGCGGGCCGGCTGACGGTCCACCAGGAGCGTTTCGTTGCCCGAGTCCCCCGATAGACGCACGGTCGTCGTCACCGGCCTCCGGGCGCCGCCCCCCCCCCGGGGTGCGGGCCCCCCCCCCCCCCCCCCCCGGCGCGCCG
>CAXTTD010000300.1:1032-4572 GCA_964246945.1 uncultured Solirubrobacteraceae bacterium
GGCGCCGGCCCCCCGCGGGGTAGCGGCGCCGCCACCCTGCACGAGCGCTGGGCCTCGGGCGAGGTCGGCATCGCCGACGGGTTCGGGCGCTCGGCGGACTTCGAGCCCGGCGAGCACCTGTCGGTGAAGGAGGCCCGGCGCCTGGACCGCTTCTCGCAGTTTGCGCTGGTCGCCGCCGGGGAGGCGATCGCCCAGGCCGGCTGGGCGCAGGGCATCGTCGGCTACGACAGCTACCGGGTCGGCTGCGTGATGGCCACCGGGATCGGCGGACAGGGCACGATCGAGACCCAGCTCGAGGTGATGCGCGAGCGCGGCGCCCGGCAGGTCTCGCCGCTCGGCGTCCCCCAGTACATGCCGAACGCGGCCGCGGCGGCGATCACCATGAAGCACGGCCTGCGCGGCCAGTCCTTCCAGGTCGGATCGGCGTGCGCGAGCGGGGCCCACGGTATCGGCCTCGCGGTGCGCATGATCCAGTACGGCGACGCCGACGCGGTGGTCGCCGGCGGCACCGAGGCCACCCTCACCGAGTTCGCGGCCGCCTCCTTCCGCAACATGCAGGCGCTGTCGGAAAGCGGGATCTCCCGCCCGTTCGACGCCCGCCGCGACGGCTTCGTGATGGGCGAGGGCTCGGGGGTGCTGGTGCTCGAGGACGCCGAGAGCGCCGCTGCCCGCGGGGCCACGGTGCTCGCCGAGATCGCCGGCTACGGATCGACCACCGACGCCCATCACCTCACCGCGCCCGACCCGAGTGGCGATCCCGCCGCGCACGCGATCGAGCTCGCCCTGCTCGACGCCGGCGCCGAGCCGGCCGACGTCGCCTACATCAACGCCCACGGGACCTCGACCCAGCTCAACGACGCCGCCGAGACCGCCGCGATCAAGCAGGCCCTCGGGGAGGTCGCCTACCGCATCCCGGTGTCCTCGACCAAATCGTCGATCGGCCATCTGCTAGGCGCCGCCGGCGCGGTGGAGGCGGTGGCCACGGTGCGCACGCTCGCCACCGGCATCGTCGCCCCGACGCTCGGCTACGAGGTCCCCGACCCCGAGCTCGACCTCGACTACGTGCCGGGGGAGTCGCGTCCGCTCGTGATCGTCAACGGCCGTCCCCCGCTCGCCCTCTCCAACTCGTTCGCGTTCGGCGGACACAACGTCACACTCGCCATCCGAGGAGCCGCCTGATGAGCGCCACCGCTCTGCCCCCGCTGCAGCCGCCCGTCCGGCTCACCCCCTACGAGCGCCTGGAGGCGCTGTGTGACCCGGGGTCGATCCGCGTCCTGCGCTCGGGAGTCGCCTCGGGGCGGCTCGGGGCGCGGGCGGTCGCCGGTGACGGCGTCGTCGGGGCCACCGGCCTCGTCGACGGGCGCCCGATCGCCTGCTACGCGCAGGACGGTCGGTTCCTCGGTGGCGCCCTCGGGCAGCTCCACGCCGACACGATCGTGCGCGTGCTGCAGACCGCCGAGCGCGCCCGGATCCCCGTGGTCGGCTTCGTCGAGTCCGGCGGCGCCCGCATCCAGGAGGGCACCGCGGCGCTTGCCGGCTACGGGCGGATCTTTCGGGAGACGGTGCGCCTCACCGGCGTCGTGCCCCAGATCTCGATCGTCTCCGGCGCCTCCGCGGGCGGGGGCGCCTACGCGCCGGCGCTCACCGACCTGATCGTGATGACTGAAGACGCCGCCATGTTCCTCACCGGCCCGGGCGTCGTGCGCGAGGCGCTCGGCGAGGAGATCGACGCCGCCGGTCTCGGCGGCCCCCGCGTCCACGACCGCAACGGGGTGTGCCACCTGGTGGAGCGCGACGAGGCGGCGGCCGCCGCCCGGGTGCGCGAGCTGCTGTCCTACCTGCCGAGCGCGGTGGGCGGGACGGTGCCGCGGGCGCTCACGATCGAGCCCGCGCATGCGGACCCGGGCGCGTTCGTCCCTGCTGAGCCGCGACGCGCCTACGACGTACGTGAGGCGCTGGCGGCGATCGTCGATCAGGACTCGCTGCTGGAGCTGCACCCCCGGTGGGCGCGCAACATCGTCACCACGCTGGCCCGCATCGACGGCCATCCGGTGGCGATTGTCGCCAACCAACCGCGCTACCTCGGGGGCGTGCTCGATGCGCAGAGCTCCGAGAAGGCGGCCCGGTTCGTGAGCTTCTGCGACTCGTTCGGGATTCCGATCGTGGCCGTCGTCGACACCCCCGGCTTCATGCCGGGCTCCACGCAGGAGCAGGCCGGGGTCATCCGCCACGGGGCCTCGTTGGTGCGGGCGTTCGCCGCCGCCCGGGTCCCCAAGTTCACCGTGGTGCTGCGCAAGTCCTACGGCGGCGCCTACATCACCATGAACTCCCGCGACCTCGGCGCCGACCTCGTGATGGCCTGGCCGGACGCCGAGATGGGGATCATGAGCGCCCGGGCCGCGGTCGGGGTAGTCAACCGCCGCGACCTGCTCGCCGCCGAGGATCCGGCGGGGCTGCGCGAGGAGCTCGCCGCCGCCTACGCCGAGGAGCATCTCGGCGCCCAGACCGCCGCCGCCGAAGGGTTCGTGGACGAGATCATCGAGCCCGCGGAAACCCGCGACCGCCTCGTCTGGGCGCTGCGCACGCTCGGCGCCGCCGACCGGCCGTGATCCTCAGCGGCCGCCGGCTGCTCATCACCGGCGTCATCACCAAGGACTCGCTCGCCTTTCACGTCGCCGCGGAGGCACAAGCGCAGGGGGCGGAGGTGATCCTGTCGAGCTTCGGCCGGGTGAAGCGGATGACCGAGCGCGCCGCGGCGCGGCTGCCCTCGCCCGTCGACGTGCTCGAGCTCGACGTGAACCGCCCGGAGGATCTCGCGGCGCTCACGGAGTCACTGCGCGAGCGCTGGGGCGGGGTCGACGGGGCGCTGCACGCGATCGCGTTCGCGCCCCAGGACGCGCTCGGCGGGAACTTCATGAGTGCGCCGGCTGCGTCTGCCGCCGACGCGTTCGTGACGAGCGCGTACTCCTACAAGGCGCTCGCCGCCGCGCTGGCACCGCTGATGGGCGCCGGCGGCGCGCTCGTCGGCCTCGACTTCGACGCCTCGCTGGCGTGGCCGATCTACGACTGGATGGGGGTGGCCAAGGCGGCCCTTGAGTCGGTGAACCGCTACCTGGCGCGCGACCTCGGGCCCGCCGGGATCCGCGCCAACCTCGTCTCCGCAGGTCCGATCGGGACGGTCGCCGCCCAGGGGATCCCCGGCTTCGAGACGCTCGCCGAGCTGTGGCGCGCCCAGGCGCCGCTCGGCTGGGACGTGGAGGATCCCGCGCCGGTGGCGCGCGCGGTGTGCTGGCTGCTCTCGGACTACGCGCAGGGGATCAGCGGCGAGATCGTCCACGTCGACGGCGGGTTCCACGCCGTCGGCGCGCCGGCGCAGTAGCGCGTGGACCGGACGCTCCTGGTCATCCGCCGTCCTCTCTGCCATCCTGTAGGAGATAGGGGCGAACCCGTCGATTTGCAGGGAAAGAGAGCTTCATGAGCGTTCGCAAGTTCGTCGCCGAACTCGTCGGGACGGCACTGCTGGTCATCGTCGGAGTGGGC
>CAXTTD010000301.1:0-3102 GCA_964246945.1 uncultured Solirubrobacteraceae bacterium
CGCGAGGGCGCCGGCGGTTGCCCGGCGCACCGCCTCCGGATCGGCGCGCGCGGGCGCCGACTCCCGCACCCGGGACTGGAACTGCACCCCGTAGTCGACGGCGAGCCCGATCAGTACCGGCAGCACCGCGACCGAGGCGAGCGAGAGCGCCACCCCGGCGAGCGAGAGCAGGCCGAAGGTGATCCCGGCGGCGGCGAGCGCGACGACGAGCGGTAACAGGCGCATACGTCCGCGGAACACCACGAGCAGGGTGGCGGCCATCAGGAGCAGCGCCACCGCGAGCAGCTCGCCGATCGCCCCGGTGATCTGCCCCGAGAGATCGCTCAGCACCACCGGGACGCCGGTCACCGCATACGAGCCACCGACGGGCAGCGCGAACTGCGGCTCGGCGACCGCCTGCCGGATCCAGCGGATCGCCCGGGCCGACGCCGCCGCCGACAGCGACTCGCGCAGGCGGACCTGAATGAGCGCCGCGTGTCCGTCGGGGAACAGGTAGGCGAAGCGTGGCTGCGGGGTCGTGCGGCCGGTGGCGGCGCCGAACACGATCTGGCGCAACAACGCCTCGTCGCGGACCGACGCCACCCCGGAGAGGTCCGACCCCTCGGCGGTCTGCTCAAGGCGCTGCAGCTGGGAGACCTCCTCGTCCTCGCGGGCGGCCGCGGCGTCCGCGAGCGCGGTGCTCCTCGACAGCCCGCGGGCGAGCGCGAGCCGCTCGGCGGCGCGTGCGGCCCGGTTCCCCGCGGTCTGGGCGCCGGACAGCGAGCTGCTGATCCCCGCGTTCACCGCGGCCACTGCCCGGTTCAGGAACGTGCCCGGCCCGTAGACGACGAGCGCCGCGCGATGGCGCGCGAGCTCCCCGCACGGTCCGGCCCCGGAGGCCGTGCTGGCCACAGGGACCTCGGCGCGCAGCCTCGAGGAGTAGCGCACCGATTGTCCGTCGAGGCAGGCCTCGAGGCGGGTGAGGGTGGCCAGGTGCGCGGGCTTCAGCAGCGTGGTGAGCGGGGCGCGGACGAGCACCACCACAGCGTCCTGCCCGAAGCGCCGCTCGTCCTGAACGGTCGCGCGGTACGCCGGCGAGGAGGCGGGCACGAACGTGTCGGTGGCCGCCGTGGGCTTCAGCCGGGTGGCGAGCGCACCACCGGCGAGCGCGAGCACCGCGACCAGCCCGAGCGCGAGCGCCGGCCGGCGGACGGCCGCGCCCGTGAGCCGCTGCAACCACCTCGTCATGACGGCGTGAGGCTACCGGCGCACGGGACCGCCCGGCGCCAGGCGACGCCCCGCGCGCCCTCAGTCCATGGTGAGCGGACCCTCGGACTCCCCGGAGAGGAACTGGCGGATGAACGGGTTGTCGGAATCGAGCATGTCCTCGGCGGGTCCCGCCTCGACGATCCGGCCCTTCCACAGGACGTTGATGTAGTCGGCGACCCGGCGGGCGCTCATGATGTCGTGGGTGACCACGCAGAAGGTCGGCAGGTGCTCCTTGTGGGCCTCCTGGGCCTCCTCCATCATGTCGCGATGGATCTCCAGGATGAGCTCGCCGAGCAGTGCCGTGCGCACCGGATCCAGGCCCGAGTCGGGCTCGTCGAAGAGCACGATGTCGGGCTCGAGCACGAGCGCCCGGGCGAACCCCGCCCGCTTGCGCATCCCGCCAGAGAGCTCGTTGGGCATCTTCGTGCGCGCGCTCGCCAGGCCGACCTCGTCGAGACGGCGCATCACAACGTGCTCGACTTCGTCCTCGCCCTTCTCGGTGTGCTGGCGCAGCGGGAAGGCGACGTTGTCGTAGAGGTTCATCGACCCGAACAGCGCCCCGTCCTGGAACAGCAGGCCGAACTTCTTGCGCATCTCGAACAGATCCTCGTCGCGGAGATCGGGGACCGACTGCCCGTGGACCAGCACGTCGCCGGAGTCGGGGTAGAGCAGGCCGACCATGTGCTTGATGCACACCGACTTGCCGGTGCCCGAGGGGCCGAGGATCATCGACACCATGCCCTCGGGCAGGCCCATGTTGAGCCCCTGGAGGATGCTGGTGCGGCCGAAGGACTTGTAGGTGTCCTTGAACTCGACGGCGTCCGGACGCCCCGAGGGATACACCTTGTAGGTGTGGAAGCGGTACTCGTCCTCGGGGATGCCGCGCGGGGCACCGGGGCGCGGCGCCGACTCGTCCACGTAGGACACCCGCGGCGCGGACGTCGGGGCGGGCTCCTCGGAGTTGGGTTCGTCAGCCATCGCGGTCTCCTCTCGTGCTGCTCAGACAGACGTTATCCGCCGATCGGCGCGCGCGGATTCGCGCCCCAGAACAGCTGGGTGCCGAGCATGCCGATGAGGTGGACGGAGACGAGGTTGACGACCATCGACTTCGCGGTCGCCGTGCCCACGCCGACGGGGCCGCCACTGGCGTTGTAGCCGTAGTAGCAGCCCACGATGACGATGACGAACGCCATCGCCATCGCCTTTATGAGGCTGTATAAGACGTCGGTCGGGTTCTGGAATTCCCAAAAGATTAAGAAGAACCCGCCCGAGGACACGTAGCCGATCTGCTGCACCACCGCGAGGTAGCTCGCAAAGAAGCCGGCCCCGATCGAGGCCAGGTAGACGAACGGCAACACGAGCATCGCCCCGAGCAGGCGCGTGGCGCACAGGAAGCGCATGCCACTGATGCCCATCACCTCGAGCGCGTCGATCTCGTCGGAGATGCGCATCGAGCCGAGCTCGGCGACGATCCCGGTGCCGACCTTGGCGGCCATCATGTAGCCGAACACGAGCGGCACGAGCTCGCGGAGGTCGCACCACGCGGCGAACACGCCCGAGTAGGCCGGGGTCGCCTCCTGGTAGGTGAAATACGCGCCCTCGATCCCGCACTCGAGGCCGATGAAGAACACCAGGCCCCAGATGACGAGCGTCGAGGAGACGATGAGGATCCCCGCCTGGCGCAGCGCCTCGCCGAAGAACCGGAAGACGCGCAGCGACGCGATGTCGGCGACCATGCGCGCGCCGAAGCTGACCATCTCGCCGAACGCCTCCAGCCAGCCGAGCGGGGTCGCCATCAGATCGTTCATCGCGGTGTCCGTGCGCCGGTCATCTACTTGATGATCGTCGTGATCT
>CAXTTD010000301.1:3112-4557 GCA_964246945.1 uncultured Solirubrobacteraceae bacterium
AAGCGGAACACGCGCAGGGGGGCGATCTCGCCTATCATCTGCCCGGCAAACTTGACGAGCTCGCCGAAGGCGTCGAACCAGCCGCGGGGAGTGGCGATGAGGTCGTTCACGGGCGTGCGGGGGTCGTCGCGGTCACTTGATGATGGTGGTGATCTCGGGGTGGGTGGCGAGCAGCGTCTGGGTGAACGCGTAGTTGAACGCGAACACGCCGAGGAACGCGATCACCACCGCCTGGTTGACGGCGCGCCCGACGCCCTCCGCGCCGCCGGAGGCGGTCATGCCCTTGTAACAGCAGACGATCGCGATGATCGCCCCGAACAGCGTCGTCTTCACCACCGAGCCCCACAGGTCGGTCGTCTCCGCGTTGTTGAAGAACGTCGCGAAGAACGGCCCCAGCGGGGCGTGGTTGACGAGCGTGGCCATGATCCCGCCGATCACGCCGAAGATGAGCGCGTACACGTCGAACAGGCCGGTGACCAGCATCAGCGCCAGGAAGCGGGGCACCACGAGATTCTTGATCGGGTCCACGCCAAGCACCTCGAGCGCCTCGAGCTCCTCACGGATCTTGCGGGCGCCGAGATCGGCGGTGATCGCCGTGCCGGCGACCCCGGCGAGCACGACCGCGTCCACGAACGGGGCGAACTCGCGCACCGAGGAGAGCACGAAGAAGCCACCGAGGCGGTCGATCGCCCCGAACAGGACGAGGAAGTTCGCGCCCTGCAGGCCCGGCGCCTCGTAGCCGAAGGCGATCGTCGAGATGAGCAGCGGGAACCAGCACAGGCGGACCGCGAACAGGAACTGCCCGACGAACTCGCTGCCGTATGGGTAGGGCGGACGCACCGCCGAGATGATCGTGCGCACGGTGAGGACGATCATCTGGCCGACCTCGTCCAGGAAGGCATGAGTCGGCTCGAAGGTGCGGTCCGCGACAGCTTTCAGCAACGGGTTTCAGTTCCTCCCTGACAGGGCCCCCGTCCGCCGTGATGACGCCGGGGCGCGGCACAATCTACGCCACCGTCGCTCCGAGGACCAACTAACAACCGGTGCGCCGCCGATGAACGGGACCCCGGCGCGGTCCACGGGTGTACCCTTGCCCTCCCGTGACGCCGAGGACGAGGAGGATCTGGGGCATCGTCGCCGTGGCCGTCGTGGCCCTGGCCCTCGCTGCCTGCGGGTCCTCGGGCGCCGATGGATCCGGCCAGTCGGGGTCGAGCGCCTCGGGGTCGAGCTCCGCGACGCTCGGGCGCTTCCCGGTCGCGGTGACGCTCGCGAGCTTCCCGCGTCGCCAGCGGATCGCGCAGTCGGTGACGCTCACCCTGGCGGTGCGCAACACCGGGCGGCGAGCGCTGCCCGATGTCGCGGTGTCGATCTGCCCGCGCAGCGGCGCGCCGAGCGACCGCCCGAACGAGGGCACCGCCGCCCAGGCGTTCGGCTACGACATCCCC
>CAXTTD010000302.1:0-4550 GCA_964246945.1 uncultured Solirubrobacteraceae bacterium
GGGCCGCTCCGCCGGCCGCGGACGCTGCCCGCCCGGTCGCGCTCGCCGCAGCGCCCCCAGCGTCCCCAGCGCGTAACCGGCGGCGACGATCGCGACGAACAGCGCCGCCACCGGGCTGCACAGGGCGCTCAGCGCCGCGCACCCGCAGGCGAGCGGCCACCACCCGCAGTCGAGGGCGAGCACCGCCATGACCGCCGGCAGGGTGGCGAGCGCGAACGGCAGTCGGCCGGTGAACAGGTCCACTGCGGTGAGGGCGCCGAACAGCAGCGCGCCGGGCAGCGCCCCCGGGCCCCGGTGGCGTTGGACGAGCGCGGTGAACGGGGGGACGCTCGCCACCCCGCCGAGCGCCCCCACGAGCTGCGGGGTGAGCACTGCCGAGGCCGGCGGGAAGAGCACGCTGTAGCCGGGCAGATAGTGACCCGCGTACCAGAAGTCGTCCCAGATCCCGAATCCCTCTGCGTCGAAGAGCCGCGCGCGGAACAGGTGCGCGGCGAGATCGAGGCTCGGTGGGGAGACGAGCACGTACACGGCCGCGAACACCGCGGCGAGCAGCGTGGGGGCGGCGAGCGCGCCGCGCCGCGACCACGTCGGGGATAACGTGCGCCGCGTGCGTGGCGGGGTGTCGAGGAGCGACGCGATGGCGACATGATCGCTGCTCGTGACCCGTGGCGGCGTCCATCCGCTCGCCGGGTGCGGGCGATCCGCGAACGGCTGCGCCTCATCTACGGCCTCCCGGGTGCCGCGCCCCACGGCGATCCCGTCGCGGAGCTCGTGCTCACCGTCCTCTCCCAGTCGACCAACGATCGCAACCGCGACGTCGCCTACTTCCGGCTGCGCGACCGCTTTCCGACATGGGAGGCGATCCGCGACGCGCCCGTCGCCGAAGTCGAGGCGGCGATCCGGCCCGGCGGGATCTCGAAGGTGAAGTCGGCGCGCATCCACGACATCCTGGTGGCGCTCGCGCCGAGCGGCGAGATCTCGCTCGACGATCTCGCCGACCTCGACGTCCCGGCGGCTCAGGTGCGGCTGTGCGCGCTCCCGGGGGTCGGACGCAAGACCGCCGCCTGCGTGCTGCTGTTCGCGCTCGGCAGGCACGACATCCCGGTCGACACCCACGTCTCCCGCGTCGGGACCCGCCTCGGCCTGTTCGCGCCGCGGGCGAGCCTCGAGCGGATGCACGACGAGATGCTTGCGCTCACCCCGCGCGGGGCCGAGCTCGAGCTCCACCTCAACCTGCTGCGCCACGGCCGGCGCACCTGTCACGCGCGGCGGCCGGCGTGCCGGGAGTGCGCGCTGTCGCGGATGTGCCCGCAGGTAGGCGTGGCGGCCGGTGAGCGGTGAACGTCATCGCCCGTCGGTGCTCACGAATCGACCATTTCGACAGTCCGGACTCGACCGTTTCGTCAATTCGACCTCGACCGTTTCGTCACGAAGGGTGCCGAGCTCAGCCCAGCGACCCGGCGAGCCCCAACCACCACGGCGCGAATTCGTAGGGGCCCACCGACTCGGCGAGCCCGGGTCTCGTGGGGACCCCGCACATCGCCCCATGGTGGGCGACCGCGCGGCGGCGGTCACCGACGGTCAGACGAACAGCGTACCGGCCGGCGCGTCCTCGAGCAGCCCTCGCGGGGGCTGCCCCGAACCCGCGGCGCCGTCCGCCTAGACTCGCCCGCCGATGCCCGACCCGCTCTCCTTCGAGGTGACCGTGTCTCTACGCTGGCGGGACATCGACATGCTCGGTCACCTCAACCAGTCCGTCTACCACGAGCTGCTCGAGGAGGCCCGGGCCGGCCTGCTCATGGAGCTCGTGCGCCGCGCCGGCGCCGGCCAGATCCGCGGTGGGCTCGTGGTCCGCCACGTCGACCTCGACTACCTGCACGAGGTCCGCAAGGACCACGGCGAGGTGCGCGCGATCGCCACCGTGCTCAAGGTCGGCACCTCGAGCGTCCACCTCACCCAGGAGATCCGGTTGCCCGACGGCACGCTTGCCGCCTCGGGCACGGCGGTGCTCGTCGGCTGGGACCCGCAGGCGCGCGGCAAGCGCGCGCTGGGTGACGCCGAGCGCGCGGCGCTCACCCCCGGGTGAGCCCGGGCGACGGCTCGCCGAGCGTCTTGGCAAGCCGCACCTCGGCGGCCTGCTCGGGCGCGAGCAGTGCCTCGAGGGCCGGCGCGTAGGCGGGCAGTGCCAGCACCGTCCCGTCGTGCAGGACCATGAGAAACCGGTCGAGTGCCCGTAGGAACGCCCGGTCGTGGGAGACCGCGACGACCGTCCCGGTGAACCCGTCGAGGGCTCCCTCGAGCGCCTCCGAGGAGTCGATGTCGAGGTTGTCGGTGGGCTCGTCGAGCAGCAGCAGGTTGTGGCCGTCGAGCTCGAGGGTGAGCACCTCGAGGCGCGCCTTCTCTCCGCCGCTCAACACCTCCCAGGGTCGCCGGGCCGCCTCGGCGAGGCCGTAGCGGGCGAGCGCCGCCATCGCGGGACCCACCCCGTTCACGTGGGCGGAGACGATCTCGAGCACTGCGTGTCCCGCGAACTCGGGGCGGCTCTGCAGCTGGGTGAACAACCCCGGCGAGACCCGCGGTCCGGTGCGCAGCTCCCCGCCGGAGGGCTGTCGCTCGCCGGCGAGCACCCGCATGAGCGCGGTCTTGCCCCCGCCGTTGGGGCCGATGATCCCGACCCGCTCGCCGAAGTGGATCTCCTCGGAGAACGGGCGCACGAGCGCGTCGCCGGCCGGCGTCTCGATCGAGACGCCGCGCAGGTCGAGCACGATCCGCGCCGAGTCCCCGCCGCGAATCCGCACCGTGATCGACTGGTCACCCACCGGCGCGGGCGGCGGCCCCGCCGCCGCGAAGCGCTTCCAGCGCGTCTCCAGGGCGGCGGCGCGGCTCGCGAGATCCGGGGAGTACTTCGCCCGCTCCTTCCACAGGCGGGTGAGCTCCCGCAGCCGCTTCTCCTCCTCGTGCCAGCGCTTCACCGCGTCGCCGAGCCGTGCCTGACGCGCCCGCCGCGCCTCCGGATACGTCGCGTAGCCCGCACCGTGGACCCAGGCGCCGGCACCCTCGAGGGTGACGATCGAGCCGACCGCCCCGCTCAGCACCTCGCGGTCGTGGGAGATCATGAGGATCGTCTTGCGCGACCCCCGCACCTGGCGCTCGAGTTCGAGCTTGGCCGGGACGTCGAGGAAGTTGTCGGGCTCGTCGAGCAGCAGCACGTCGGCATCGGAGTGCAGCAACACGTCGAGCACGAGCTGCTTGCGCTCGCCGCCGGCCCGGGGCGCGCCGGGGGGGGCGGCGCGCGCGTCGAAGCTGCGGCGCACGATCCGCCGGCAGGCGACGTCCCAGCCGGCCTCGAGCTCGTAGCCGCCGAGCGCCGACCACTCGCCGATCGCCTCCCCGAGCGCGATCCCGGCCGCGCTCGCGTCGGACGCGGTCCCGCCCGGCGCGGTGAGCTCATCCTCAGCGGCCGCGATCGCTGCGCCGGCTCGCCGCAACGGCTCCGGGGCGAGCCCGAGCAGCAGCTCGCGCACGGTCTGCCCAGAACTCGAACCCGAACCCGACGCGTCGTCGACCCCGACGTCCTGGGCCATCGCGAGCAGCCGGCCCCCGTGCACCGCTTCGCCCTCCTCCGCGGGCAGCTCGCCGGCGAGGATCGCCAGCAGCGTCGACTTGCCGACGCCGTTGGTCCCCACGAGCCCGACGTGCGTCCCGGGCGCGACCCGGAACGACACGTCGGAGAACAGCAGCTCGCCGCCGGGGTGGGCGTAGGCGAGGTGGGAGACGGACACGTGGGACACGGGCACCGTCGAGTTTCCCACGCCCGTGCGCCGACCGATCCGCCGCCGGAAGATCGCAGTCCGGCGCACTGAGATCTGCTATGTTCTCACTAAGACTTTGAACCCCCACACGGAGTAGATACGACACATGGGAAAGACAATCGGAATCGACCTCGGCACGACGAACTCGTGTATGTCCGTGCTCGAGGGGGGCGAGCCGACGGTCATCGAGAACGCCGAGGGTGGTCGTACGACCCCGTCGGTCGTCGCGTTCACGCAGTCCGGTGAGCGCCTCGTCGGCACCGTCGCCCGGCGCCAGCAGGTCACCAACCCGACGAACACGATCTTCTCGATCAAGCGCTTCATGGGCCGCAAGGAGGCCGAGGTGCGCGACGAGGAGGCGATCGTCCCCTACAAGGTGGAGTCGGGCTCCGGCGGCGACGTGCGCGTCGACGCCCAGGGCAAGCAGTACACCCCGCCCGAGATCTCCGCGATGATCCTCGGCAAGCTCAAGGCTGATGCCGAGGCCTACCTCGGGGAGTCCGTCGACAGCGCCGTGATCACGGTGCCCGCGTACTTCAACGACGACCAGCGCCAGGCGACCAAGGACGCCGGCTCGGTCGCCGGCCTCGACGTGAAGCGGATCATCAACGAGCCGACCGCGGCGGCGCTCGCCTACGGCCTTGATAAGGAGGCCGACCAGACGGTTCTCATCTTCGACCTCGGCGGCGGCACCTTCGACGTGTCGGTGCTCGAGATCGGCGACGGCGTGTTCGAGGT
>CAXTTD010000303.1:0-4175 GCA_964246945.1 uncultured Solirubrobacteraceae bacterium
GCCACGAATCCGGCGACGGCGAGCCGGGGCCGCGGTCGGAGGCTCCGCGCCAGCGGCACCCCGGCGCTCAGCAGCGCGCGGGCGCGCCCCGCCTCGAAGGCGATCAGCGCGCGCAGGGAAGCGTTCGGGGAGCGGGACAGGTCTTCATCCTCGCAGCCAAAGCGTTCGAGGTCCACGGCCGGCAGGTAGACGCGGCCCCGCGCGTGGTCCTCGGCGATGTCCTGCAGGTGTTCGGCGATCTGCAGGCCCGCG
The DNA here is from genome assembly GCA_964246945.1 of uncultured Solirubrobacteraceae bacterium. GTDB lineage: Bacteria > Actinomycetota > Thermoleophilia > Solirubrobacterales > Solirubrobacteraceae > Palsa-465. Next base: position 253 of record CAXTTD010000303.1, read on the forward strand.
CACACGCGATCCGAGCGCGCGATCCGCTCCGGCGTAGCGGCGCCGAACACGCCGAGTACGAGCTCGCCGACAGGCGCTGCGGACAGCGCGCAGTACTCGAGCAGCGCCTCCCAGGTCGGATAGCGCGTCACCCGCTGGTCGACCCGGTTGGCTTCGATCAGGCGGCGCAGCGGCCCGTCGGGTAGCCCGCACGTCCGGACGGTTGCGGCGAGCTCGACCATCACCGGATGCGCGGGGGTCGCCCCCGCGTACAGCGCGTCGAGCTCGGACTCGATCAGGTCGAGCAGCCCCAGGCGGTCGCCGTCCACCTCGTCGCCGACATCGTCGACGAGCCGCGAGTAGCCGTAGATCGCCATCAGGTGGCGGCGCGTCGCGGCCCCGAGCAGAACGTTCGCGACCGAGAAGTTCTCGCTTCCCGCCTGGGCGAGCAGCGCCGGCGCGCTCGGCAGGTCCGCGGCGGTGAGCGCCCGCGGCGCGGCGCTCGTCACGGGGCGCACCGGCCGAGCGCCATCACGGGGAAGATCTGCCGGTAGAGGTGGTAGTTGATGTAGAAGTCGCCGGGGAACCCGGTGCCGGTGTGGACGTTCTCCTCCCAGCTGCCGTCCTCGTGCTGACGGTGCGCGAGCCACTGCAGTCCGCGGGTCAGCGCCGGCGAGCGCTCGCCCGCGGCGTGCAGCGCGATCAGCGCCCAGCCGGTCTGGGAGGCCGTCGAGGTGCCGCGCCCGATCCACGCCTCGTCGACGTAGGAACGCATGTCTTCGCCCCATCCGCCGTCGGGGTTCTGCACCTCCTCCAGGAAGCGCACCGCTTCCCGGATCGCGCTGTGGGAGGTGGGCAGGCCGGCGGCGACCAGGGCGGGTAGCACCGCGCCGGTGCCGTAGACGTGGTTGGCGCCCCACCGCCCGAACCACGAGCCGCCAGGCTCTTGATGGTCGAGCAGCCAGGCGATGCCCCGCTGGGGGGCGGACTCATGAGCGCGGCCGAGGATCCCGTACATCTCGACGACGTGGGCGGTGACGTCGGCGCTCGGCGGGTCGATCACCTCGCCGAAGTCGCAGAACGGCAGGTCGCGGACGATCCCCCGCGTGTTGTCGACGTCGAACGCCGCCCACCCGCCGTCGGAGCTCTGCATTCCCTCGAGCCAGATCACGGCGCGGTCGATGGCGGCCTGAACGCGGGAATCGAAATCCCGCCCACCCTCGGCGGTGCGCAGCGCGATGACGACGTCGGCGGTGTCGTCGACGTCGGGGTAGTTGGCGTTGGCGAACTCGAACGCCCAGCCCCCGGGCGCGAGCTCGGGCCGGCGGACCGCCCAGTCGCCGCGGGCGAGCATCTGCTCGTCAAGCAGCCACTCCACGCCGGCGACCATCGCGGGGTGATCGGGGGCGACGCCGGCGTCATGCAGGGCGATGAGCGACAGGCAGGTGTCCCACACCGGCGACTGGCACGCCTCCAGTCGCCGCACCCCGTCCTCCTCGATCGTGAACGTCTCGAGGCCGGCGAGTGCGCGTTCCATCACCGGGTGGTCGAGTGGATAGTCGAGCAGCGACAGGGCGATGATCGAATACACCCACGGCGGCTGGATCCCGCCCCAGCCGCCGTCTGCCTCCTGGCGGTCGACGATCCAGCGTTCGACCTTGGCCAGGGAGTAGCGACGCAGCGGGTCCAGCGGGCTGCGCAGGTAGCGCCGGCCGATCGCGTCGAGGCCGACCGCGATGCGCCCGCGCCAGGTCCTTCCCCGGGGAGGCTGGTAGGGCGCGGATCCCATCAGCTCGGGGACGTTGAAGCCGATGGGCCGTGTCGGGCGAGTGGCCCGCACGACGCCGAGTGCGACGACGGTCTGGCGTGCCCAGCAGGCGAAGTCGTAGACGTTGAGCGGCAGCCAGTGCGGCATCAATATCTGCTCGGGCGCGAGCGTCGGCAGCTGGTCCCAGCTCCACAGGCCGAACAGCGCCATCCAGACGCGGGTGAACACCCGCGCCTGCTGCAGTCCGCCGGCGCCACGGACGAACTCGGCGGCGAGACGCATGTGCTCCTGCTCGGGCAGGTCCCCGGCGAGGCGCAGCGCGACGTAGGCCTCGATCGTCGTCGACAGCTCCGCCGGTCCGCCGGAGAAGTTCGCCCACGTCCCGTCGGCCCGCTGCTGGGAGCGGATCCACGCCGCCTGGCGCGCGGTGACGTCCGCGCGCCGGATCCCCAGGAACTCGCGCAGCAGCACGTCCTCGGCATCCATGGTGACGTTGGTCTCGAGCTCGCCCTTCCAGTAGCCGGCGTCGGTCTGGGCGGACAGCAGCCAGTCTCGGCCACGGGCGAGTGCCTCGGCCAGCCCCAGGGGCTCCGCGGTGTGATCAGGGCGCCCGTTCGCCACGCGGGTCGGCTCCATGTCCTCTAGTGCGCCACTCATCTCATCGCCAGCCGTCTCCTAACGTCATTCAAACACGTTGTGCACTCAACCGCCTGCCGGGCTCCCGGGCGCGGCGCGGCAGCCCGGCGCAGGCAGCGACCGTAGCGACCCGTCAGGATGTGAGCATGCCCGAAGCAGAGCGATCCGACCTCGGAGCCCTCGTCGCGGCGCGTGCCGGCGAGGCGATGGAGCTCAATCAGCGCTATCTCAACCGCCAGCTCGGCCGGGTGGTGAAGACGCTCGGCTTCGACCGCGAATGGGTCCACGGCCGGGGCGAGTTCCTCATCGACTCCACCGGCGCGGAGTACCTCGACCTCTACGCCGGCTTCGGCGTGTTCTCGCTCGGGCGCAACCACCCCTACGTGAGGGATCAGCTGATCAGCGTGATGGCCGCAGAGCCGGCGAACCTGCCCCAGATCGGGGTCACGACGCTCGCCGGGGTACTCGCGCAGGCGCTCGTGAGCCGGGCGCCGGAGCCGATCGACGCTGCGGTGCTGAGCTCGAGCGGAACCGAGGCGGTCGAGGCGGCGCTGAAGCTCGCCCGGGCGGCGACCGGGCGCTCGCGGGTCGTGTACTGCGAGCGGGGCTTCCACGGGCTCACGCTCGGGTCGCTCTCGGTGAACGGCAACGCCGAGTTCCGCGACCGGTTCGGGGCGCTGCTGCCGGGCTTCGCCGCGGTGCCGTTCGGGGATCTCGACGCGCTGCGCGCGGAGCTCGCGCATGGCGACGTCGCGGCGTTCATCGTCGAGCCGATCCAGGGCAAGGGCGTGTTCGTCGCGCCCGAGGCGTATCTCGCGGAAGCCGGGGCGGCGTGCCGCTCGGCAGGGACGCTGCTCGTGGTCGACGAGGTGCAGACCGGCCTGGGGCGGACCGGATCGTTCCTGTGCCTGTCGCAGTTCCCGGACGTGCGACCCGACATGGTGACGCTCTCCAAGGCGCTGTCCGGCGGGTTCGTGCCGATCGGGGCGACCCTGTGCTCGCGGGCAGTGTTCGAGCGGACCTTCGACTCGATGGAGAACTCCGTCGTGCACGGCTCGACGTTCGGCAACAACGACTTCGCCGCCGCGGCGGGCCTGGCCACGCTGCGCGTGATCGACGACGAGCGGCTGGTGGACCGGGCGGCGTCGCTCGGCGAGCTGCTGATGTCGCTCACCGCGCCCCTGGTGGACAAGTATGAGGTCGTGCGGGCGGTCCGCGGCCGCGGACTCATGTGGGGGATCGAGCTCGGCCCGCCGTCGGGTCGCGCCGCGCGCAGGGTGTGGGAGGCGATCGAGCGCCGCCAGCCGGGGATGTTCGCCCAGATGGTCACCGTGCCGCTCTTTCACGAGCACCGGATCCTCACCCAGGTCGCCGGCCATCACATGAACATCATCAAGGCGCTGCCGCCGCTGAACATCGCCGAGGCGGAGCTGCGTCGCTTCGCCGACGCGCTGGCCGACGTGCTGGAGTCCGCCCAGGACCACCTGTTTCGCAGCTACGCGTCGGTCGGTCTGGGCCTCGGGCGTCGCACCCTCAGCGC
>CAXTTD010000303.1:4185-4529 GCA_964246945.1 uncultured Solirubrobacteraceae bacterium
CCGTGGTGTAAATGTATGTGGGGGGGGGGGGGGGCCGGGGCGGGGTAGTCTTGTGGGGGATCGCGCGCGGCCCGCCCGGGGGCCGCACGGCGCGGGCGCTGTGGCAGTCGATCGAGCGCCGTCAGCCCGGCATGTTCGCCCAGATGATCACCGTGCCGCTCTTCCACGAGCACCGCATCCTCACCCAGGTCGCCGGCCACCACATGAACGTGATCAAGGCGCTGCCTCCGCTGGTGATCGCCGAGTCCGAGATCCGCCGCTTCGCCGCCGCGCTGGACGTCGTGCTCGGCGAGGCCGAGGATCATCTGTTCCGCTCCTACGCCTCGCTCGGGGTGGGGCTGGGG
>CAXTTD010000304.1:0-4520 GCA_964246945.1 uncultured Solirubrobacteraceae bacterium
GGTGACGAGCTCGTCGAGCTTGAGCTTGCCCGCCCGGTAGAGGTCGAGCATCCGGGTGATGTCCCACGCCGGGTTGCAGTCCCCGAACAGCGAGCCGATCACGCGCTTGCGGTTGAGCGTGAGGTCCACGCCGGAGAGCCGCACGGTGAGCGACTCCGGGTGGGCGAGCCCGGTGAGCACGACGGTGCCGTTCTTGCGCACCGCGGCGGTCGCCGCCTGCACGACGGCCTCGTCGACCACGTCCACGGTGACGATCGCCACGTCGGCCCCGCCGGCGCGGTTGTCCTGCGCGTACTGCATTGCCTGCTCGGCGCTCTCGGCGCTGTGGGTGGCGCCGAGCTCCTGGGCGAACTCGCGCTTGGAGGCGAGCGGATCGACGGCGATGATCGTCGTCGCGCCCGCGTGCGCCGCGCCCTGGACGGCGTTGGCGCCGATCCCGCCGACGCCGTAGATGACCACGGTGTCGCCGATCTGCACGTTGCCGGTGTTCACCGCCGAGCCCCAGCCGGTGGGCACGCCGCAGCCGACGAGCACCGCGACCTCCAGCGGCAGGTCGTCGTCGACCTTGACCACCGAGTGCTCACTGATCGTCGCGTACTGCGAGAAGGTGCCGAGCATGCACATCGCGCCCGCGTCCTGGCCGTCGACCGAAAACGCGTAGGTGCCGTCAGGCAGGTAGCCGGCGAGGATCGTCGCCCCGAGGTCGCAGATGCTCTGGCGGCCGGTCGAGCACCAGCGGCAGCGCCCGCAGGCGGGGATGAACGCGCACACGACGTGGTCGCCGGGCTTGACCTTGGTGACGCCCGGACCGACGGCCTCGATCACGCCGGCGCCCTCATGGCCGCCGATGTAGGGCAGCGGCACCGGCAGGTCACCGGTCATGAGGTGCATGTCGGAGTGACACAGCCCGGCGGCGACGTAGCGGATGAGGACCTGCTCCTCCCGGGGGTCCTTGACGTCGACCTCCCGGACCTCCCACGGCTTGCCCACCTCGACGAGTACGGCGGCGGTGCTCTTCACGTGTGCTCTCTCCTCGGCTGCGTCGACGGATGTCCGGTGATTATGGGGCTTCGCGTCTGCGGCACACTGAGTCGATGCCGGAGGGGGACACGATCGCCTACGCCGCGCGCCGGATCCGCCCGGTGCTCGAGGGCCGGGTGCCCGACGAGATCCGGACCCCTCAGGCCCGCCATCGCATGGACCGCTGGCCCGAGCGTCTGCACGGCCGCGCGGTGAGCGAGGTCCGCACCCACGGCAAGCATCTGTTCCTGCGCTTCGAGGGGGATCTCACCCTGCACTCGCACCTGCGCATGACCGGCTCCTGGGGCGTGTATCCGCCCGGCCGCCGTTGGCGGCGCTCGCCACGCCGGGCGTGGCTCGTGCTGCGCGGCGGCGAGACCGAGGTGGTGCAGTTCGACGGGCCGGTGCTCGAGCTGCTCACCGAGAGCCGCACCCGCTTCGACCGCCGTCTCGCGGCGCTCGGCCCTGACATCCTGGCTGCCGAGTTCGATTTCGACCGCTGCCTCGCGCGGCTGCGCGGGGACGACCCGACCCGGGACATCGGTGACGCGCTGCTCGATCAGCGCAACCTTGCGGGCATCGGCAACCTCTGGAAGTCCGAGTCGTGCTTCGACGCCGCCATCGACCCGTGGCGGGCGCTGGGTGAGGTGAGCGACGATGAGGTGCGGGCGATCATCGAGGCGGCCCGCCCCCGCATGCAGCGCTCGGCGCAGACCGGCGATCAGACGAGCGACCGACGCGTCTTCCGTCGCCACGGGGAGGCGTGCGGGCGCTGCCGGACCACGATCCGGGCCCGCGGCCAGGGCGATGACAACCGCACGACGTTCTGGTGCCCGGGCTGCCAGCACTGAGCCGGCGGCGTCGCCGGTACCCACGCCGAGGTCGTGCCCCGGGCGCGGGGTCATGAGCGACCATCAGGCCGAGCTGCTCTGGCCGTGGCGTGCGGAGGTGAGGCCGGCGAGCGCATCGACGATCCGGTCAAGCGTCGCGTCGGTCTCGGGCCACGGAAACGCGGGGCGGCTGACGTGCAGGGTGGCGTAGCCGTGCAGCGCCACCCAGATCGCGGTCGCGTCCGCGAACGGGTCGCGGCTCGCTGACACCTCGGCCTGCACACACCCGCGGACCGCGCCGACGAGCAGCTCGAACGCGGCGGTGGCGGCGGCGCGCGGGTTGACGTTTATCTCACGCGCGGCGAACGCGAGCTCGTAGCGGTGCGGGCGGCGCATCGCGAAGTCCAGGTAGGCGGCGCACCCCGCGCGAAGCCGCGTGACCGGCTCGGTCTCGGACTCGATCGCGGTCGACACCGCCCCGGCGAGCTCGGCGAACGCCTCGTCGATCAGCGCGTCGAGGATCGCGTCGCGATCCGGGAAATGTGCGTAGATCGACGGCGCGGCGATCCCGACACCGCGTGCGACCGACCGCAGCGTCACGGCCTGTTCGCCCTGATCCTCGGTGATCACTCGCGCGGCGTCGAGGATCTCGTCGCGGAGCCGGGAGCCCTCGCCGCGGGGGTTGCGTGATCGTCTCGGGGTCATTCTCGCGAAATCACTTTACATGCGTTGGCTCATGGTGTAAACCTTACATATGTAACACAACGCTACTTAGCTATTTCAACGCGACACGCCTCTGAGGCGACATGCGACGATTCTTCGCGGACGACGACTTCAACTTCCTCACCCAGATCGCCCTCGGGTCGGTCTACCGCCAGGCCGCGGATATCCGTGAGGTGCTGAGCAGCACCCAGGGTGTGAGCGACGGCGACGCGCACTCCTGGGTGGAGCAATGGACCGCGACCGCTGACCGGATCGCCGGCGAGGCGGCCGCCAACGTGGCCGCGGGGCACCACCACTCCGCGGGCGCGCAGTATCTGCGCGCGTCGAACTATTACTCGTTCGCGACCTACTCCGCTGACGGCACCGGCGCCCACGGTCGGTTCGTCGCGCTGTGGGAGAAGCACCGCCATGCCTGGGATCGGTTCATCGATCTCGCCGACCACGGCCGCGTGGCCGTGGAGCGCATCGAGATCCCGTATGAGGACACCACCCTGCCCGGCTACTTCTTTCGCTCTGGCGCGGCCGATCAGCCGCAGCGGACGTTGATCTTCAACAACGGCAGCGACGGCTCGATCATCGATGCCTGGGGCGGCGGCATCGCGGCCGCGCTTGATCGAGGCTGGAACGCGATGACGTTCGACGGCCCGGACAGAACGCCGCGCTGGTCCGTCAGGGACTGGGTTTCCGTCATGACTGGGAGCACGTGATCACCCCCGTGGTTGATCACCTTTGCGCCCGCAGCGACGTGAACGAGGATCGGCTCGCGCTGCTCGGGGTCAGTCAGGCCGGCTACTTCACCGAAGCCGAAGGAGCCGACGGCCATATCGAACCCGCCGGCGCCGCGATCCGCGGCGAACGCATCTTCGACTGGCTCGACTACCACCTCCCCGCCGCACACCACACGTCAGTCCCCGCCGCCGATCTGCAGCTCGACCCTGCCTGACCCCCACCTGACCATCCGGCAGGTCAGCTCGTGGTGATTCGCGACGCGCCAGGCCGCAGTTCATCTCCGGACTGAGACGGGACGGCCGGCCACCACGCGCCGGCCGAGTCAGAGCCGGCAGCTCGCCGCGGAATGGTGCGCGGGGACACCGAAGGCGGCCGTCGGGTGACCGCCGGTCGTCGTCCGGGACACCGTGGCCAGGCGGTGCCCGGCGCGGGTCCAGGTGAAGGTGACGGTCGCGTCGAGGGTGCCCGCGTTGGTGGCGTAGGGGAACTCGGCCCCGTCCTGGTGCACGCCGCGGGTGACCGTGCCCAGGCTGACCGTGTCGGTGGCGGTCGACCCCGAGACCGGGACGAAGCGGTGTGTCGCGGTGTCGTACTGCCCGAGGTGGACGGTCATCGACAGCGTCGCGGTGAACCCGAGCGCCGGCATCTGACCGCGGATACCGATCACGCCGCCGCGGTGGCGGCGATCGCACACGTTCACGGTCGCCCACAGATAGCGCGAGTGCTTCGCGCCGTACACCGACTTGCCGATCTGCGTCCGGCTGGGTCCCCCGCGATGGGCGACGCGCGCCGCATCTGCGGTGGGGACGAGCGTGGCCGCCGCGGCCAGGGTCGCGGCGAGGATGGGGATCGTGCGGGCAAGGCTCCGACGCACCGCGCCGACGATACCCGGCGCGTGACGAAACGGGCGCCGGGTCGTAGTGAGGTTGTGATCGCACGTCCGCTGCACCGCCGGCCGGGAGCCTCCGCGAGCGCTCCCGAGGATGCGTGGCCGCGCTTCGAGGCGCTCTACCGCTCGAGCCGGCGCGACCTCTACGCCTACGTGTACGCGCTGCTCGGCGAGCGGGCGGGAGCCGAGGACGTCACCGCGCTCGCCTTCGAGCGCGCGTATCGCCGCCGGCGCAGCTTCGACCGCCGGCGCGGCGAGGAGCGGGCGCCAACGGTGCCTACCTGATCGAGCAGCCCGACGTGCGCGTGCTGGTGGCCATCGTCGAGTCG
>CAXTTD010000305.1:0-4511 GCA_964246945.1 uncultured Solirubrobacteraceae bacterium
GTCGACCCGCTCGCCCGGGATCGCGCGCAGCGCGGGGCCGCGGCTGCCGTCGAGCACGATGAGCGCGGCCCGGGGCGGGCCACAGGTGGCGATCCGCGCCCGCAGGCGCACGCCGAAGGTGTTCCACGGGCGCACGTGAGCGAAGGCGACGTCGGGTTCGACCCCCCCGGCGGCGTCGGCGACCGTCGCCGCGAAGCCGGTCGGCCCCTGAGCCTCGGCGTCGGCGGGGACGAGCAGCTCGGCGACCGGCTTGTCGACGGCGTCCTCCTCGCTGATCCCGAGCAGGGTCTGGGCCTCGCGCGACATCGCCAGCACAAGCAGGCGCGAGTCGACGACCAGGAACGCGTCGCTGGCGGCGGGGACGATGTCCTCGCGCGTCTCCAGCAGCAGGCCGAGCCCGCACGAGGCGCACACCCGGGCAGTCGGCTCCGGCGCGGCGCCGCCGGGCGAGGGTGCGGCGCAGTGGCCGCAGAACCATTTGTAGCTCTGGGGGGCATCCAGCCCACCGGAGACGAGTGTGAGGGCAGCTCTCTGGCTCATTCAGTAATCATCCGGGCGAATCATTCTCCCAGGCTCTTCGCGTCCGGATAGTACGCGAGCATCGCCGGCCGTGCAAGATCCGTTTACCAATTTCTTCGCTGTCTCGTCAGTTGTACGAGTCGCCGGTCCACACATACATACGGAGAGAGGGGGATTCGAACCCCCGAACGAGGAGTAACCCCGTTACGCGATTTCCAGTCGCGCCCGTTCAGCCGCTCCGGCACCTCTCCGGGCGCGGGAGAGCCTAGTACGCGCGCCCGCGGAGCGGCTCACCGGATCTGCCACCTCCCGCCCCGCAGCAACGGCACCTCAGTGCCCTCGGCGGTGAGACCGGTGACGTCGATCTCCTCCGAGCCGATCATGAAGTCGATGTGGATCTGGGAGGTGTTCACGCGCGGGCGGTCGGCGTCGTCCGCGACGCCGGCCTGGTAGCCGGCGCCGAGCGCGATGTGGCTGGCCGCGTTCTCGTCGAGCAGGGTGTCGTAGAAGACGGTCCCGAGCGGGCCGACACGACCCTCGCGATCGACGAGCGCGAGCTCGCCGAGGTGGGGGGCGCCCTCATCGCGCGCAGCGAGGCCACGCAGCACCTCGGCGTTCTCGTCGGCGTCGATCGCCACCGCCCGCCCCGCCTCGAAGCGGACCGTGAGCCCGGTGATCGTGGTGCCGGCGGTGAACAGCGGCTTGGTGGCGGTGACGAACCCGTCCACGCGCTCGGGGTCGGGGGTGGTGAACACCTCCTCGCTGGGGAGGTTGACGTGGTGCACGAGCCCGTCGACGGTCTCGGAGTCGGCGCACACCCAGCGGCTGCTCGGGAGCAGCCCGACCGTGAGGTCGGTGCCCGGTCCGTGCAGGCGGATCGCGTCGAAGCGCCGTTCGGTGAGCGCCGCGGCAACGCGCACGAGGGCTGCGAAGCGCTCCTCCCAGTCGGCGACCGGGTCGGGCTCGTCGAGGCGGCAGACGTGCGCGACCTCGCCCCACAACCGTTCGAGCGCCGCGTCGGGCTCCAGGCGCGGGTGGACGAGCATCGCCCAATCGCGGGTGGGCCCGGGCACGATCGTCCAGTTGGTGGTGCGCGCGTTGACGAGCGCCATCGACTCGGGCAGCCGGGGGAACATGTCGAGCGCGACCAGCTCGGGGTCGATCCCGTCGAGCGCGTGCGGCGAGGAGGCGCCGGAGATGCTGATCCGCGCCGCGTGGAGCTCGCCGAGAGCCGTCAGGCGCGCGGCGTGCCACGGCGGTACGTAGTCGAGGGTGTCCCGATCGGCGTGCAGCGCCCGCGCGCGCTTGAGGTAGACGTCGAACACGAACAGATCGACGAAGCTGGCCCCCGCCGCGTAGGCGGACTCGGCGATCGCGCGCGCGAGACCCTCCTTGCCGGGGTTCGAGGACAGGGAGACGACCTGCCCGGGCTGCACGTTGGCACCGAAACGGACGGCGAGCTCGGCGAGGGCACGGGTGTGGCGATCGGGGTCCATGGGCGTCGGCTCGGCTTTCTCCGGGGACGGTCCTCCTCGCATTCCCCCGGCCCCCGCGGCTCAATCACATCAGTACGCTGCCCTCAGGCGGCGTCAACGCGATTTCGGGAGAGAGACAGCCATGCGCGAAGGCCTGATGATGGACGACTATCCGCTCACGCTCACCCACGCGGCGGAGCGTGCCGAGCGCTTCAGCGCGGAGCGGGACGTCTTCTTCCGCCGGCCCGACGGTAGGGTCGGGCGCACCACGATGGGGGAGTGCGGCGCCCGGGCGCGACGCCTCGCCAGTGCGCTCGCCGCGCGCGGGATCGCCGCCGGGGATCCGGTGGCCACGCTCATGTGGAACCAGCCCGAGCACTTCGAGGCCTACCTCGCGCTGCCCGCGATGGGCGCCCTGCTGCACACGCTCAACCCGCGGCTGCATCGCGACGAGCTGGCGTTCATCGTCGGCGACGCCGAGGACGTCGCGATCATCCTCGATGAGTCGCTGCTCGACGTCTACCGATCGTTCGCCGACGCGCGGGAGCTCTCCACCGTGATCGTGGTCCGTCGCACGAGTGAGCCGCTGCCCGACGGCATGCTCGACTACGACGAGCTCGTCGCCGGTGCCGAGCCGATGGAGTGGCCGGCGCTCGAGGAGCGCACCGCCGCGGCCATCTGCTACACGTCGGGCACCACCGGGCGGCCCAAGGGCGTCGTCTACTCGCACCGCTCGCTCGTCCTGCACTCGCTGATCGCGGCCCTGCCCGACGTCAAGGACGTCTCCCGGCGGGACACCCTGCTGCCGGTGGTGCCGATGTTCCATGCCAACGCGTGGGGCCTCGTGTACACCGCAGCGCTCGTCGGTTCCCGGCTCGTGCTGCCGGGTCCGAAGCTCGACGCCGAGTCCGTGCTCGAGCTGCTCGCCGACGAGCGGGTCACCGTCACCGCCGGGGTGCCGACGGTGTGGATGGCGGTGCTCGCTGCGCTCGACGCCGAGCCCGATCGCTTCGACCTCTCGGCGCTGCGCCACCTGGTCGTCGGCGGGGCGGCGGCGCCCCAGAGCCTGCTCGAGGGCTTCGACCGCCATGGCCTCACGATCATCCACGCGTGGGGGATGACCGAGACCTCGCCGCTGGGGACCGTCCAGCGGCTGCCCCGGGAGCTCGACGACGCGCCGGCCGCGGAGCAGTACGCCGACCGCGCTCGCCAGGGCATCGCCTCCCCGTTCGTCGACATCCGCGCCCGCGGGGACGACGGTGAGCTCATCCCCTGGGACGACACGGCGATGGGCGAGCTCGAGGTCCGCGGCCCCTGGGTGGCCCGTGCCTACCTCGGCGGCGCGGGCGCCGAGAAGTTCACCGGCGACGGCTGGTTCTGCACCGGCGATGTGGTGACGATCGACGCCCACGGGTCGATCAAGATCTGCGACCGCTCCAAGGATCTTGTGAAATCCGGCGGGGAGTGGATCTCCTCCGTCGACCTCGAGAACCACCTGATGGCCCACCCCGACGTCGCCGAGGCGGCGGTGATCGCGATCCCCGACGAGCGCTGGGGCGAGCGGCCGCTCGCCGCCGTCGTCCTGCGCGAGGGGCGCTCGGCTGACCCCGAGGCGCTGCGCGAGCACCTCGCCGGCGACTACGCGAAGTGGCAGATCCCCGAGCGCTTTGAGTTCATCGAGGAGATCCCGCGCACCGCGACCGGCAAGTTCAAGAAGACCGCGCTGCGCGAGCGGTTCGTCGAGGCGAAGGTGTGAGGCGCCGCTGAGCCTCGGCGGCGCCCGCGCCGTCCTGCCGGCCGGCTACGTGCCGAGACGTCGCTTCTGGACCTTGCCGAGCTCGTTGCGCGGCAGCTCGTCGAGGAAGTGGACGGTGCGTGGGCGCTTGTGGGGCGCGAGCGTCGTCGCCACATGGTCGGTGAGCTCCTCAGCGGTCGCCGAAGCGTCCTCCACGACCACCACCCAGGCGATCACGCGCTCGCCGAGGTCGTCGTCGGGCTCGCCGGTGACCGCGGCGTCGGCGACCGCCGGGTGCTCGCGCAGCGCCGCCTCGATCTCGCCGGCGCCGATCTTGTAGCCGCCGCTCTTGATGAGGTCGGTGGCGCGGCGCCCCACGAGGCGCAGCGCGCCGCCGGGCGCCCACACCGCCATGTCGCCGGTGCGGAACCAGTCGCCCACCATCGCCTCCGCGGTCTCCTGCGGTCGGTTCAGGTACTCGAGGAACAGGTTCGGGCCGCGCAGGCGCACCTCACCGATCGGGGGCTCGCCGTCGCCGTCGCCGTCGTCCTCGCCGGGGTCGGGCATCGGGATCTCGGTGCCGTCGTCCTCGTGCAGGCGCACCTCGACGCCCGGCAGCGGCGGTCCCACGGTCCCGACCCCGCCCACCTCAACTTTCCCTGCGCCGGCGGGGACAGCGGTGCTCATCCGCGTCTAGGTCATGCAGTAGCGCTCGACCACGCCGCGGCCGGTGAGCCGGCGCAGCCGCGCGTTGTAGGCCGCGGGCCGCGGCGGCGCGGCCC
>CAXTTD010000306.1:0-4507 GCA_964246945.1 uncultured Solirubrobacteraceae bacterium
AAGCCGGCGCCGCCGGTGACGAGGCTCGTGGGCACGAGGCGCGGAATCTATCGGGTTGCGCGGCCGGGAGCCGTCGGCGCCCCTTTCCACTCGCCCGCCTCGCGCTTCCAGATCGGCGCTCGCGCCTTGATCTCGTCGATGATCTCCCGCGCGCCGGCGAACGCCTCGGCGCGGTGGGGGGCCGAGACGGCGATCGCCACCGACGCCTCGCCGAGTCCCACTCGGCCGACGGCGTGCTCGGCGGCGGCGGCGCACAGCCCGTGGGTCGCGATCGCCGCCTCGAGGATCCGCGTGATCTCGGCATGCGCCATCTCCCGGTAGGCCTCGTAGTCGAGATGGTCGACCTCGCGGGTGACGCCGGTGAAGCTCACCACGGCTCCCGCGCGCGGGTCGCGCACGCGCGCGAGCAGCGGGTCGAGCGCGGGCGGCGCCTCGGTGACCCGCACGTGGCTGCGCCCCGCCTCGCTCGCCTCGCTCGCATCGCTCGGGCCGCTCGCTCCGCCCGACACCGGTGGGATGAGCGCGAGCTCGTCGCCGGCGCTCAGCACGCAGGTCGCGTCCGCGTACTCGCGGTTGACCGCCATCACCACGGACACGCCGTCGGTGAGCCCGGAGAGCTCGGCGAGCGCGTCGGCGACCCGGGCCCCGTCGTCGAGCTCGAGCCCGACCTCGCCTGTCCCTGCGCGCTCACGCAGACCGGCGAACAGGCGGATGGTCACGTGCACCAGTGAGAGGCTACGCGGCAGAGGCAGCCGATGGGCGTCGTGTCCGCACGGTGGGGCCGGGCGGTGTCGGGTCTTCGCCCGCGCACGGCCCGGGTCGGGGCGCCCGGGACGCCGGTGGTCCCGTCCTCCCAGGCCGCCGTCCCCGGCTCATCGCCCGCGCCGACCGAGACGGACGGGTAATCTCCCACCAACATGGCGACCGCCGATGAGCACCGGACGATCGCCCCGATCGTCGGCCCCGAGGACCCCCGCCGGTTCACCGACTCGGGGATCGAGGTGGCGCCGCTCTACGACGCCTCCGATCTGCCGGGTGACCTCGACGCGCGGATCGCCGAGCCCGGGGAATACCCGTACACGCGCGGGGTCCACCGCGACATGTACCGCACGCAGCTGTGGACGATGCGCCAGTACGCGGGCTACGCGAGTGCGAAGGAGTCCAACGAGCGCTACCGCTACCTGCTGCGCAACGGCTCCACGGGCCTGTCGATGGCTTTCGACCTGCCCACTCAGCTCGGCCTCGACTCGGACGATCCCCGATGCCTGGGGGAGGTCGGCCGCACCGGGGTGGCGATCGACTCGATCGACGATATGCGCACCGCGTTTGACCAGATCCCGCTCGACGAGGTCTCGACCTCGATGACCATCAACGCGCCGGCCGCGGTGCTGCTGCTGCTCTACGAGCTCGTCGGCGAGGAGCAGGGGGTCGCGAGCGACCAGCTGCGCGGCACCACCCAGAACGACATCCTCAAGGAGTACATCGCGCGCGGGAACTACATCTACCCGCCCGAGGGCGCCGTGCGCCTCACCACCGACCTGTTCGCGTACTGCAACGAGCGCATCCCGCGCTGGAACACGGTGTCGATCAGCGGCTACCACTTCCGGGAGAAGGGCGCCTCGGCGGTCCAGGAGATCGCCTTCACCCTCGCCAACGGGATCGCCTACGTGCAGGCGGCGCTCGACGCCGGCCTCGAGATCGACCGCTTCGCCCCCCGGCTCGCGTTCTTCTTCAACGGTCACAACAACGTGTTCCAGGAGGTTGCGAAGTTCCGCGCCGCCCGGCGGATGTGGGCCCAGATCATGCGCGAGCGCTTCGGGGCCCAGGACGAGCGCTCCTGGAAGCTGCGCTTCCACACCCAGACCGCCGGGGTGACGCTCACCGCCCAGCAGCCGGAGAACAACATCGTGCGGGTCGCCCTGCAGGGGTTCGCGGCGGTGTGCGGGGGCACCCAGTCGCTGCACACCAACGGCTTCGACGAGGCACTCGCGCTGCCCACCGAGCGCGCGGCGAAGATCGCGATTCGCACCCAGCAGATCATCGGCTACGAGTCGGGCGCCGCCGACACCGTCGACCCGTTCGCCGGCAGCTACTACGTCGAGTCGCTCACCGACGAGATCGAGACCCGCGCCCTGGAGCTGATCGACAAGGTCGACGAGCTCGGCGGATCGGTGGCGGCGATCGAGTTCATCAAGAACGAGATCGAGGAGTCGGCGTTCGGCTACTACGAGCGCTACCGCCTCGAGCAGGACGTCGTGGTCGGCGTCAACCGCTTCGTCGACGAGGACCTCGAGATGACCGACATCCTCAAGGTCGACCCCGAGTCCGAGAAGCAGCAGGTCGTGCGCCTGGCGAAGTTCAAGGCCGAGCGCGCCCCGGAGCTCATCGCCAGCCGGCTGGAGGCGATCCGCGAGACCGCGCGCGGGACCGAGAACCTGCTGCCCGTCCTGCGCGAGGCGCTCAGGGACCGCTGCTCGATCGGCGAGGTGTGCGGCGCGATGCGCGACGTGTTCGGCGACTACCAGCCGACGTTCTAGGCGATCCTCCGGTGGGGGCCAGCCCGGATCCCGAGCGGGAGGCCGCCCGTCAGGCGGCGATCACCGAGGCCGAGATCCGCGAGATCGTTCGCGCGCTTGCGCCCTATGGCGTCCTCGACCGCGAGACCCTCAGCGAGCGCACCCGTCAGCACGGCTGGCAGGCGGACGGCTTCGACACCGCGCTGGCCGCGGCGGTCCGGGAGGGCGTGATCGAGCGGCTACCCGAGGGTCACTACAAGCTGCGCGACCGGTGATGGGCGTCGTTCCCGCCGGCTCGGTCACCTTCGACGAGGTCATCCTCGCCCTGCACATCATCTCGGTGATGGTGGCCTTCGGGGTCCTGTTCGCCTACCCGCTGTTCATGCTCCTCGGCGCCCGCCTCGACCCGGCGGCGATGCCGTGGTTCCATCAGATGCAGCTGAGCGTGAGCCGTCGCCTGATCGCGCCCGGCCTGGTGCTGGTGGTCATCTTCGGCGTCATTCTCGCCTCCGAGTACCACGCCTGGCACGCGTTCTACGTGCAGTGGGGAGTCGGGGTGTCGATCGTGATCGGCGGCCTCGAGGGCATGCTCATGATCCCCCGCTCCGGGCGGCTCGCCGAGATCGCCCGCCGCGACACCGGGTCCGCGGTGCCGGCCGCGGGCGGCGCGATGCGCGTCGGTGCGCTCAGCGCCGAGTACCGCACGGTCCAGCGTCAGGTGCTGCTCGGATCCTCGGTGATCAGCCTGCTGGTGCTCGTCACCATCTTCCTCATGGCCCTGCACGTCGGGAGCTAGCGGGGCGGTGTCCCTGCGCGCGGACCGGCTCTCCGCACAGTGGCGGGCGCCCGCGCTCGCGCTCGCGGTGCTCGGGCTGCTCGCGCTCTCCGCGCTCGCCGCCCACGACCCGATCCACGGTCGCCTGCCGACCGACAAATACCGTCCCCCGCTGCGCGCCCGCGCCCACGTCACACCGCTGCGGCGCGCCGGCGGCGGCGCGTCGATTCACTTCCCGCTGTGGCTGATCCTGCTCGCCGTCGGCCTGCTCGGCCTGCTCGGCCTGCTCGTGCTCGTCATGCTGCTCACCGCGCCGCTGCTCTCACTCGCGGTGCGGCTCCACCTCGTCCTCCCGCGGGACGGCGGCGACGCGCGCGCCTCGACCGAGCGCGACGCGGCTCGAGCCGCCCTGCGCGACGCGGTCGAGCGCTCGCTGGAGGAGCTCCGGCGCGACCCGAACGCCCGGCGGGCGATCATCGGGGTCTACCGCCTCATGGAGACCTCACTGGAGCGGGCGGGCCTTGAGCGCGCGCCCGCCGAGGCTCCCTTCGAGTACCTCGCACGGACGTTGCGAGCGCTGCGCCTCGGCCCCGGTGCCCCGCGCCGGCTCACCACGCTGTTCGAGCGGGCGCGGTTCGGCTCCGCCGAGCTCGACCTCTCGCTGCGCGACGAGGCGATCGCCTGCCTGCTCGAGCTGCGCGAGGCGTTGTGATGCTCATCGTCCAGATCATCGTGCTCGTCGTCCTCGCGCTGGGTCTCGCCTGGCTGGTGGAGCGGGTGCCCGCCTCCGGCGACCGCGGTGTCCGGGACCGCTCGCGCCGGCGCGGGAACCGGCCGGGAGGCCTCGCCCCAACGCTCGTCGCCTACGAGTTCGCCGGGGAGGTCCACACCGAGCTGCGCCCGTTGCTGCGCGAGATCGCCGCCGGTCGGCTCGCCCGCCGGCAGATCGCCCTCGACCGCGACCCCGCCGCCGCCCGCGAGGCGCTCGGCGACGAGCTGTGGGAGCTCGTGCGGCCCGGGCGGGGAATGCCGGCGGATCGCCGCGCGCAGGGGATCGACCTCGCCGCTCTGGAGCGGCTCACTGACCGTCTGGAGGCGCTGTGACCGAGGACGCCGACGTCGACGTCGACGTACCCGGCAAGGCGGGCGTGATCCTCGACGAGGTCGAACGGGCCGTCCGGGGGCAGCGCGACCCCCGCGCCCGCCGGCGCCCCCC
>CAXTTD010000307.1:0-1044 GCA_964246945.1 uncultured Solirubrobacteraceae bacterium
GGTCGTAGAGCGCCCAGACGGTGGCGTCGGCGTCGGTCGTGCGCAGGGTGACCCGGTCGCCGTCGGTGACCACGGCGGTGACCCCGGCCGTCGTGGCGCATCGCCCCGGCCCGCCGTGCAGGAGCCGGAAGCGCCCGCCGCGGCCCGCGCTGCGCGGTCGCCCAGCGGCGCGACGGGCCGACCGCGGAGGCGCTCGCGCGGCAGGCGCCCGCGCTGCTCGCCTCACTCGACCTCTCCGCGGGGCGATCGCTCGCGCTCATCCGTGCGGCCCGGGAGGTCGCGAGCGGCCGGGTCGACCTGCACGCCGCCGACCCCGAGCCGGGCTGGCGGCGCCTGCGCGCGATCTCCGGCATCGGCTCCTGGACGGTGCAGTGCCTCGCCCTGCACGGACAGGGCCGGCTCGATCAGCTGCCCGCCGGCGACCTCGCCTACGTGAAGCTCGTCGGCCGGATCCGAGAAGGCCATCCCTTCGGACGGGCCAGCGAGTCCGAGGTGGAGGACTTCTTCGCGCCCTATGCCCCCTGGGCAGGTCTCGCGGGGCTGCACGCGCTCGGTGCGGCCGCCGCCGGGGTGCCGGCGCGGATGGCCGCCTGAGCCCTCGCCGCCGTGCATTGGGTCCCGGGTGAGGGCTGCCGCTGCGAACGGTGGCGTCCCGGGAGCCGCCCACGCGAGAGCCGCCCATGCGGGAGCCGCCCACGCAAGAGCCGCCCACGCGGGCGACGCGGGCTCCGTGATGCCACCGCCCGTGCCGGCTGCGGGCACTTCTGGAAACCCATCTCCTTCTCGGCGGCGCGGGGCGGTTGAGCCCGTTCCGCGGGCACTTCAGGACAACGGAACCGCCACCGGGGACGAGGGGGCAGTTATGCCCGCCTGGCGGGCACTTCAGGACATCGGGTCCGCCACCGGGGACGAGGGGCAGTTAAGCCCGCCCGGCGCAGGCCCGGACACGCCGGGCGGCGTCCTTGGAGTCTCGCCATCTCGGTTCTCGCTTATCAATCACGGCGGAACTGATGGCGGCGTCTACCAGCCTCCAAGCCCCCCCCA
>CAXTTD010000307.1:1084-4490 GCA_964246945.1 uncultured Solirubrobacteraceae bacterium
CGCGGGGGCGGGGAGGCGCCGGCCCGCGGCGGAGACGACGCGACCGCCGGGGGCGGCGAACGGCCACGGCGCGAGCGACACTGCCGGCAACCCGTCCCGCGGCGGCTGCGCCCGCAGCTCGAGGTCGAGCACCCCGCCCCCGGCCGCAGGGACCGCGCGCAGGGTGTAGGGCGCCCAGTCGAGCAGCAGCGCGAGCGACAGACCGTCCCAGGCCCACAGGAGCTCGCTGTTGCGGGCGAGCGTCCGGGGGTCGGCGTGCGCCGCGGTCGCGGGATCGGCGCGCAGCGAGTCGGTGAGCCGGCGCTCCCGCGCCCGCGACTCCTGAAGCAGCGCGGTGACGGCGTCGGCATCCGCGGGCGGGCGCCCGCCGAGGGCGATCCGCTCGTAGAGCCGGCGCCCGTGCATGGTGGCCAGCAGGGCGGCGTAGCGGCTGGAGGTCTCGAGGGTGGGCGGACCGCTGCGCCACAGCGCCGTGCTCGTCTCAAGCGGCGTCTCGATGAAGCCCCGCGGCAGGCCGGTCTCGGGATCGAGTTCGGGGGCGAGGTCCCAGAGCGCCCAGCCGACGTCGTGCTGCTCGGCGCCGAGCGCGACGTCGTGCCGGGGGGCGACGGGATCAAAGCGCGCGTTTCCCCAGGCGCGGGCGAACTGTCCGCACACGCCGGCGTGCGCGGGCTGGCCGACGGCGAGCACCCCGGTCCCGTCGCGGCGCAGCACCATCGTTCAGGGCCCCTGGCCGGCGAGCAGCTGGTTGGTGGAGGCCTCGTACCAGCCCTCGGGGTTGCGCAGGACGTGGCGGGTGACGAGCCACTGGCCGAACGCGTTCCAGTCGTGGGTGTACTGCCAGCCCCACGGCTTACCGCCGCTCGGGAAGACCGACGGCAGGGTTGCCGCCACCGAGGCGCTCGCCACGTGGGCACCGAGCGAGGGGACGGCGCGCTCGAGCGTCCGGGCGCCGGCGGCCGGATCGGCCCGCACCGCCGCGTAGCCGCGGCCGAGGGCCTGTACGAAGCGGCGCAGGACGTTCACGTGGTCGGCGAAGTAGTCCTCAGTGGTGACGAGCACGAGCGGTTCGTAGGTCGGGACCTGCGTGGTGGACAGCCGCAGGCTCTCGACGCGGTGGTGGGCGAGGCGCAGCGCGGTCGCGGTGTCGTTCTCCCCGGCGAACACCGCCGCCACGCGTCCGGAGGTGAGCGCTCCGGCGGGGTCCGAGCCGACGTCGACGAACCGCACCGAGCTCACCGGCACGCCCGCGTGGGTGAGCACGGTGTCGAGGAGGTCCTGGGTGGCGGCGAGGCCGTCGGTGCCGATGCGCCGCCCCCGCAGGTCGCGCAGCGAGCGGATATGCCGGGAGCGCAGCGAGAGAATCGCGTCGAGCGGCCGCTGGGTGAGCGCTCCGAATGCGAGCACGGTGGCGCCGGCCTGGCGAGCGACCATCAGCTCGGGCTCGCTGGCGAGCGCGACGTCGACGCGGCCGGCCTTCACGTCGGTAAACGCCTGCGTCGCGCTCGAGGCGGTGCGCAGGTGGACGTTCAGCCCCGCCCGGGTGAAGTTGCCGTCGCCCTGCGCGGTGAGGATGCCGACCTCGTCGGCGCTCGGCGTTCCGCTGAGCGCGAAGCTGATCGGGGTCGCGCGACTCCGGACGGCGGTGACGTTCACCTGCTGGGTGCCGCACGCGCTGAGGACGAGCGCGACGAGCAGCCCGCCGGCGGCGAGGATCAGGGTGCGGGTCATGGTCTCGGGTGGTCGCTCATCGGTCGGTAGGCCCAGGGTAGGGCGCGGCGCTCGACGAGCGTGAGCGCGCCGAACAGGGCGATCGCGAACGCCGACAGGATGACGACCGCAGCAAACGCACGCGCCGTGAGCAGCTGGGGCAGCGAGAGATCGAACAGGTAACCGAGTCCCGAGTTGGCGCCATTCTGCTCGGCGAACACGGCGCTGATGACGGCGACGGTCACCGCGATCTTCGCCCCCGTGAACACCCCGGGGAGCGCCGCGGGAAGCTCGACGGAGAGGAAGATCCGCCGGCGCGAGGCGCCGAAGGTGCGCATCAGCTTGACCAGATCGGGGTCGACGGCGGCGAGCCCGGCGAGCGTGGTGATGACGATCGAGAAGAACGAGACGAGGCCGACGACGACGAGCTTGGGGCCGATGCCGAAGCCGAGCCACAGCACGAGCAGCGGCGCGAGCATCGGGATCGGGATCGTCTGGGAGGCAAGCAGCAGCGGGTAGACCGCGCTGCGTACCGTTTTCGAGAAGTGCATGGCGGTGGCCAGCGGAAGGGCGGCGGCGACGGCGACGAGGATCCCCAGCAGCACCTCCTCGGCGGTCACCAGGAAGTTCGAGAACAGCACCCCGCGGTCGGTGTAGAGGGCGGCGGCGACGGCGTGGGGAGCCGGCAGGACGAGCGAGCTCACCCCGCCGAGGTCGACGTAGAGCTCCCACGCCCCGAGGAGGGCGAGCACCAGCACGAGCGCTCGCCACGGCAGCCGGCTCACCGGGGCGCTCCGAGCGCCTCGAGCACGCGCTCGCGCCGCTCCACGAGCGCACGGTCGGTGCGCCGCCGTGGCCGGGGCAGCGGATTGTCGATCTCGGCGATGATCCGGCCGGGACGGGCGGACATCACCGCCACCCGGTCGGCGAGCACCACCGCCTCCTCGACGTCGTGGGTGACGAGCAGGATGGTGCGCGGCTCGGTGGCGAGCGTCCGGGCCAGCCACTCCTCGGACTCGGCGCGGGTGATCGCGTCGAGCGCCGCGAACGGCTCATCGAGCGCGAGCACCGGCGTGCCAGCGAGCAGCGAGCGCACGAACGAGATCCGCTGACGCATGCCGCCGGACAGCTCCGCGGGCCGGGCACTCGCGAACTCCGCGAGACCCAGGCGCTCGAGCCACGGGGCCGCGATCGCCCGCGCCGCCTCCCGCCGAGCGCCCCCCGCGCGCAGCGCGAGCCCCGCGTTGTCCAGGGCGCTCGCCCACGGCAGCAGCAGGTCGCGCTGGGGCATGAGCGCCGCGCGCTGCCCACGTACCGTGCCCGCGTCGGGCTGCTGCAACCCGCACACGAGCTCGAGCAGCGTCGACTTGCCGCAGCCGCTCGGTCCCACGACGGCGACGATCTCGCCGGCGGCGACGGCGAGGCTGAGACCGTCGAGCGCGGTGAGCGGGCCGCGCCGGGTGGCGAACACGACGCGCACGTCGCTCACCTCGACCGCCGGCGGGCCGGCGAGCTCCCGCCTCGCCGGGTCCGGTTGGGGCTCCGGTTCTCTCGCCAGGGCCCTCACTCCGCGGGCCGGGTCGGTCGCCTCAGCGCCACGGCCGGGCGTCCTCGCCGGTGAGCCACTGCACGAACGTCTCCCGGCCCCGCGGTCCCTCGTCGTGGGGCAGCAGCGACCCGCGGGCCATCGCCCGGC
>CAXTTD010000308.1:0-4489 GCA_964246945.1 uncultured Solirubrobacteraceae bacterium
GATCAGCCGCTTCCCCTGCTACGGCGGCGAGTGCGCGGTGCTCGTCAGCGGCCGGGGACCCGCCGGCCCCGCCCCGTCGGCGGTGCTGCGCGCGCGCCGTCAGATGCTCGAGTGGCACGCGCGCTTCAGCCGCTTTGAGCCCGACAGCGAGATCTCGCGTCTGAACCGCGATCCCCGCCTCACGGTTCCCGCCTCGCCGGTGATGCTCGCTCTGGTCGCGGCGGCGCTGCGGGCGGCGCGGTGCACCGGCGGGCTCATCGACCCGACGGTCCTGCCGGCGCTGCGCGACGTCGGATACGCCCGCTCGCGCGGAGACGCGAATGCGCCCGTGGCCCTCCCGCTGCCCGAGGCGCTGCGCGATGCGCCCGCCCGCCGGCCGGCGCTCGCCGACCCGGCGGCGCGCTGGCGCGAGATCTCGATCGACCCCCGCGCGCGAGCGGTGGTGCGTCCGCCCGGGCTCGAGCTCGACCTGGGCGGGATCGCCAAGGGCGTCTTCGGTGACCTGCTCGCGGCCGGCCTGCACGACCACGACAGCTTCGCGGTGGATGCCGCGGGCGACGTGCGCTTCGGCGGGCGCGACACCGGGCCACGGGGGATCGCGGTCGCCGCCCCCAACGGGACCGGGACTCTGCACACGTTCCGGATGCAGGCGGGCGCCGTGGCCACCAGCGGGATCGGCACCCGGGCGTGGCGCGACCTCGAGGGCCGCCCCGCTCACCACCTGCTGGATCCCGGTCGCGGTCGCCCCGCCTTCACCGGCGTCGTCCAGGTGACCGCGCTGGCCCTCAGCGGCGCGGAGGCCGAGACCCGGGCCAAGGCGGCGCTGCTCGGCGGCGTCGGGCACGCCGTCGAGTGGCTGCCCGACGGCGGCACGATCATCGCCGAGGACGGAATCGTGACCGTGATCGACCCCTCCCCGGCGCTCATGGGCCATCCGGCGCCGGCGATCGCGTGAGCCCGGCGACCCACTGGTTCTGGATCCTGTCCCGCGGGGCCGGGATCACCGCCCTCATGCTGTCGACGACGACGATCTCCTACGGCCTGGTGATGGCGGGTCGGATGCGCAGCGGCGGCAACGCCGACCGCCGCGAGTATCACCAGGTGCTCGCGCTCGCGACGATGGCGGCGATCGCCTTTCACGGCCTCATCCTGCTCGGCGACCCGTTCCTGCATCCCGACCTCGCTGACCTCACCGTGCCGTTTGTGTCCTCCTACAGGACGGCGTGGACGACGCTCGGGATCATCGCGGGCTACACGACGATTGCGATCGGACTCGGGTTCTACTTGCGCGACCGCATCGGCCGCCGCCACATGGCGGTCATCCACCGCCTCACCGTGCTCGCCTGGGTGCTCGGCCTCGTGCACGCGTTCTTCGAGGGCACCGACGCCGGCGAGTGGTGGTTCATCGCGCTCGTCGCGATCTCGTGCGCTCCGGTGGCGGTGCTGCTCGGGCTGCGGTGCAGCGGCCGCCGGCTGCCGGCGTGGCACAAGCCGCCACGCCCGCGGCCACGTGGGGAGCTCACGGTCTGAGCTCCCCGCGCGGCGCCCGGGACCGCGTTCAGCTCTCGGCGGCGGCCTGCTCCTCCTTGATCTTGCCCTCGAGCTGGGCCATCACGTCGGGGTCACGCAGCGTGGTGACGTCGCCGAGCGCCCGGCCATCGGCGATGTCGCGCAGCAGCCGGCGCATGATCTTGCCCGACCGGGTCTTCGGCAGGTCGTCGGCCCACACGATCCGCTTGGGCCGTGCGAACTTGCCGATCCGGTCGGCGACGACGCCGCGGATCTCCTGGGTGATCGCGTCGGTGCCCGCGAGGTCGCCGTTGAGGGTGACGAACGCGCAGATTGCCTGGCCCGAGTCCTCGTCGGCCTGTCCGATCACCGCCGCCTCGGCGACCTTCGGATGGGAGACGATCGCCGACTCGACCTCGGCGGTGGAGAGCCGGTGGCCCGAGACGTTCACGACGTCGTCGATGCGCCCGATGATCCAGAAGTAGCCGTCCTTGTCCTTGCGGGCGGCATCGCCGACGAGGTAAGTGTCGTTGCCGAACCTCGAGAAGTAGGTCTCGACGAAGCGGTCGTCCTCCTTGTAGAGGGTTCGCAGCATTCCCGGCCACGGCCGGGTGAGCACGAGCAGACCCTGGCCGTCGGCGATCGGCTCGCCGTCTCGCTCGTCGACGACCTCCGCGGCGACTCCGGGGAACGGGCGCGTCGCCGAACCCGGCTTGGTCGGCACGATTCCCGGCAGCGGCGTGATCATCATCCCGCCGGTTTCCGTCTGCCACCAGGTGTCGACGATCGGACAGCGCTCGCCCCCGATCACGATGTGGTACCAGAGCCACGCCTTGGGGTTGATCGGCTCGCCGACGGTGCCGAGCAGCCGCAGCGTGGAGAGGTCGTGCTTGCCGGGGTACTCAGACCCCCACTTCATGCAGGCACGGATCGCGGTCGGGGCGCAGTAGAGGATCGTCACCCCGTAGTGCTCGCAGATGTCCCACCAGACGTCCTTGTCGGGGTAGTCCGGAGCGCCCTCCCACATCACCGAGGTCGTCCCGTTAAGCAGCGGGCCGTAGACGATGTAGGAGTGACCGGTGATCCAGCCGACGTCGGCCGCGCACCAGTAGGTGTCCTCGTCGGGCTTGAGGTCGAACACGTAGCGATGGGTCAGCTTCGCCCAGGTGAGGTAGCCGCCCGTCGTGTGCAGGATGCCCTTGGGCTTGGCCGTCGAGCCGCTCGTGTAGAGGATGAACATCGGGTGCTCGGCGGGCAGCTCCTCGGCCGGGCATTCGGGGTCAGCGGCCTCGCAGATCTCGTGGTACCAGACGTCGCGGCCGTCCTGCATCTCGCAGTCCGCGTCCGTGGACTTGACCACGACTATGTTCTGCAGGCTGGCGACGTCGCCGATGACCGCGTCGACCTGCTGCTTGATCGGGGCGGTCTTGCCCTTGCGCCGCGCCCCATCGACGGTGATCAGCGCCTTCGCCTCGGAGAACTCCATGCGCTCCTTCACCGAGTCCGCCGAGAAGCCGCCGAACACCACGTTGTGTACCGCTCCGATCCGCGTGCAGGCAAGCATCGAGACGACGACCTCGGGGATCATCGGCAGGTAGATCCCCACCACCTCGCCGGGCTCGATGCCGAGGTCCTTCAGCGCATTGGCGAGGCGTTGGACATCGCGGTGCAGGTCGGCATAGGTGATGTCGCGCTCCTCGCCCTCCTCGCCGCGCCAGTGGTAGGCGACGCGGTCGCCGCGCCCCGCTTCGACATGGCGGTCCAGGCAGTTGTAGGACGCGTTGATCTTTCCGTCCTCGAACCACTTGTAGAACGGCGGGTTGGAGTCGTTGAGATCCTGGGTGGGCTCGGTGAACCAGTGCAGCTCCTTGGCCTGCTTCATCCACCAGCCCTTCCAGTCCGCGTCCGCCTCCTCGTAGATCTTCGGGTCGCTGAGCAACGCGTGCTCGACGAACGACTCCGGCGGGTCGAAGGTCTCGATGCTGAGCATCTCCTCGAGGCGGCGCTCGAGCGTCTGATCGTCTGCGGGAGCCGTATCGGCCATGCCTCTCTCCTGTTCGTGACTCGTCCGGGCCGGGGGCTCAGGCCGATGCCTGAGCCCCGTGTCGCCCATGAGTGTCCTCCCTCGCGCCGCTCAGCGCCACCGGTTGCGGGACGGTTGCGAGCCGCGTGGGAGCAACGGATCAGCCCAGCGGGAAGACCGGTAGCACGGTTCGCTTCCACGTCGAGTTGGTCACCGCTGCGAACGAGGTGTACCAAGCCGCGACTGCGGTGGCGAGCCCGAAGTAGCCGCCGAGGTGGATGATGCCCTCGTGCCCGCCCGAGTTACCCCAGCCGAGGAACACGAACGTGAGCGTCAGCAGCAGGAACACGACGAAGATGGCTCCGGTCGTACGCAGCGACGCGACGCACATGTACGCGGTGAAGATCGCCCATGACCACAGGTAGAGGCCCAGTGCCGAGTTCACCTCGGTCGGTGCGATCTTCGCGAGATCGAACTGGATGAGCACGAAGAACGAGATCCAGAACGCGCCGTAGGAGGTGAAGGCCACCGCCCCGAACGTGTTGCCGGTGCGAAACTCCCACATGCCGGCGAGCAACTGAGCGATGCCGCCATAGGCGAGGGCGAGACCGAGTACCACCGGCAGGCCCTTGCCGAAATTGACGAGGTTCGCGTTCATCATGCTGAGCACGAACGTCGTGAGGGCGAATCCAGCCAGCCCGAGGGGGGCCGGGTCCGATGGCGTCCAGCCGCCCGTGCGTGTCGTCGGGTCCACGCTGGGCGCAGGGGCAACGTCTGCCTCACGCCGAAGCTCACTTCCTTCCATGTCTCCTCCTCCTGTCGGCACCCGCGGTGGAGCCCGCAGGTCGCTACTCAGTATCCCGGTCCGTCGGCGCCCCGGC
The DNA here is from genome assembly GCA_964246945.1 of uncultured Solirubrobacteraceae bacterium. Lineage (GTDB taxonomy): Bacteria > Actinomycetota > Thermoleophilia > Solirubrobacterales > Solirubrobacteraceae > Palsa-465. The sequence continues at coordinate 4,414 of CAXTTD010000308.1, forward strand.
AAGCGAACTCGACGGACGGCGCCCCGGCTAGGCCGAGCGGCGTCCGGCGGTGGTCGAACGGCGGTCAGTGCTTGCG
>CAXTTD010000309.1:0-4485 GCA_964246945.1 uncultured Solirubrobacteraceae bacterium
GGGCAAGGGGGCGTCGGGAGGTGGGGGCGGATGCGGCGTTCCCGAGGCTGTCGCAGAGCTCCACAGAGTTCGCGCCCGAGCTTCGGGCTCATCTACGGTCTCCTGCTGCCCTCGATTCGATGGGGAGATGGCGACTGATGGACCCTTCGTCGCGGGGGGTCCAGGGAGTTGTGCGAGAGCCTCGTACCCCGCGGGAAAGTGGACAACGATCGCTCGCGCATGGATGGGTGGCGCGGAAGCCGCGGGATGGGGCTGTCGCACAACTCTTCCGACGGGTGGATGTGCTTCGCACAGGGGTCAAATCGCTCGCGGCGCGTGTGCCCGAGGCTTGGACTTGGAACGCCGGAGATGCCGCCGAGCTGGGCCGCGAGGCCGATCGGGGGTGTGGCGAAGCCCTTTCCCGAAGCCTCCCCCGTTGCCGAATCTACCCACGCGTGGCCGGTCGGCTCGCGAGTGAACCGAAACGAAGCGCGCTCAGAGGATCCCGATCTCCGAGTTGTCGGAGACCATGAACCGGTAGGCCCGCGGCTGGCGCTCGGAGCGGCCGATGCGCACGTTGCGCCCGAGCAGCGAGGACTCCATGCGGCCGTCGAGGTGGGAGACGACCGAGCCGGCGAGCAGGATCGAGTGCTCGACCTCGGCGTACTCGATCACGCAGTTCTCGCCGATCGCCGTGTAGGGGCCGATGTAGGCGTCGCACACGCGGGCGCCGGAGCCGATGATCGCCGGCCCGCGGACCGTCGTGCGCTCCAGGTGCGCCCCCGGCGCGACCACCACCCGCCCGTCGAGCCGGCAGTCGACGAGCTCGCCCTCGACCTGACCCTCCACGGTCTCGAGCACGAGGCGGTTGGCGGCGAGCATGTCGTCGAGGCGGCCCGTGTCCTTCCACCAGCCGCGCACGACATGAGGCTCGACGCGCGCTCCCACGTCGACGAGGTGCTGGATCGCGTCGGTGATCTCGAGCTCGCCGCGCGCCGAGGGCGCGATCGCCCGGGCCGCGTCGTGGATCGAGGCCCGGAACATGTACACCCCGACGAGCGCGAGGTCGGTCCGCGGCGCCGGGGGCTTCTCCACGAGTCGCACCACCTGACCGCCCTCGAGCTCGGCGACCCCGTAGTTCTCGGGGTCGCTCACCGGGGTGAGCAGGATGAGCGCCTCCGGCGCGCTGTCGTTGAACGCGGTGACGAGATCACGGATGCCGCCCTGGAGCAGGTTGTCGCCCAGGTACATGACGAACGGCGAGTCCCGGAGGAACGGCTCGGCGGTGAGCACCGCATGGGCGAGTCCGGACGGCGCGTCCTGGAGGATGTAGGTGATCCGCACCCCGAACCGGGAGCCGTCGCCGGCGACCTCGCGGATCTCCGCCCCGGTCTCGGGCGCGATGATGATCCCGATCTCCTCGATGCCGGCGTCGGCCATCGCCTGGATCCCGTAGAACAGCACCGGAGTGTTGGCCACGGGCACGAGCTGCTTGGCGCTCGTGTAGGTGATCGGCCGCAGGCGGGTGCCCTTGCCGCCGGAGAGGATGAGGCCCTTCAGTATCGGTGTCATCTCGTCGGGCAGGCTAGTGGCCCCTCGCGTGAATACGTCCGGTCCAGTTGACGTCTCGAACGCCTCTGGCAGCGTCCTCGCTCGGTCAGCGCGTGCGGTGATCCCAGCTGCGCACCCGCTCAGGGCGGAACTGCAGCGCCACCCGCTTGGGTGCCTGAGCGCGGATCGCTTGCACGGCGTCCTCCGCGAGCGCCGCCGCGCCGTAGCGCTCGGCGAGCTCGACGCCCAGCGCGGCGACGGCGTCGAGGTCGCGGTGGATGACCGTCGTGGCCTCGACCATCACGCCCCGCAGCTGGTCGTAGCTCTCGCCCGCCTCGACCTGCAGCGTCGCCCGCGGGTCGCGCTCGAGGTTGCGGGCCTTCTGCGACTTACCGTACGTCCACGCCCACAGCTCGCCGTCGCGGACGACGTACCACAGTGGCATGAGGTGCGGCCAGCCGTTGTGACCGTGGGTCGCGCACACGACGGTCCGCTCCGCGTGCAGGAAGGCGGAGACCTCCGCATCGCTCATGCGGATCGCGTCACGCCCGCGGCGGGCGGCGCCCATCGAGACCTCAGCCGACGAGCGCGCCGGCGCTGATCGTCTGGGCGGCGAGGCGGACCGCCTCGCGGGCCTCCGCGGGTTCGAGCACGACCGCGTCGCCCGCCTCCTTGAGCGTCTCGCGCACGAGCCACTCGACGCCGGCGAAGCCGAGCTCCACGATCACCGCACCGTCGGCGAGCTCGGCGACCACCGAACGTTCCTCCCGGGCCCACCGGGCTCGCTCGGGCGAGATCCACACCCGGGCGCGGCTCGAGGCGGGGACCTCGCCGGTGCGCGGCCACCCGGCGACGTCGGCGGCGGGGTCGACATCGGAGCGGGGCTCGAACGGCTCCTCGGTGACCGTCGCGGACTTGATGCGATCCAGGCGGAAGTGACGCACCGACTCCCGCGCGGGGTCGTAGCTGGCCAGATACCAGCCCTCGCGACCGTTGATGAGCGCGTAGGGCTCGACGGTGCGGGAGGAGAACTCGTCCTCGTTCTCCTTGTAGTACTCGAAGCTGAGCAGCCGCCGGGTCGCGATCGCGCCCGATACGGTGCGCGCGATCTCCACGTCATCGCCGCCGGCGCTCGAGAATCGCAACCCCTCGTCCGCCGGGTCCTCCCCGAGCGCGGCGACGACCTTGCCGCGCACGGAGGCGAGTGACCCCTCGGGGATGTGCTCGCCGATGAGGTCGATCGCGGCCACGAGCGCCTTGGCCTCGACCGGGAGCAGACGGGCGGGGCGGGCGAACGAGTCCCCGTAGGGCTCAGGATCGACCTCGACGGTGCCGTCGGGGAGGACCTCCGCGTAGAGCACGTAGGTGCCGGCTCCGAAGTTGACGACGTTGAGCAGGCCGATGTCCTCGCCGAGCTCGAGCTCGGAGACCTGGAGGTCACGGCGGAGCTCCGCTGCCTGCAGCACCCGGCCCGCGCGACCGGCCTCGATGAGAATCGACGCGAGGGTGACGAGCCGGGCGAAGCGCTCGGGGCGGATCGGAGAAAGGCTCCCGCCCGCGCCGCCCTCGGGGTCCTCCTCCGGCCCGGAGGTCGATCCGTCGGGCGCGAGGGTCGCGGCGTGTGCGGGGGAGCCCGGCAGCGCCGGGGCGATCTGCGGGTCGCCGGTATGGCCCTCGAGCAGCCGCGCCACCCGCTCGCGCAGCTCGGCGACGAGCTCCGGCGGACCGCCCACCCGGGCGTGCTCACCGAGTCCGAGCACCCACGCGATGAGCTGCCGGGGGTTCGCGTACGGAGTGAGCAGCACGCGATCCTCGGCATCGGGCTCGGGCGCGCGGATATCCCCGTAGCGCCCGAAGTGGCGCTCGATCTGCCACGCGATCCGCTCCGAGACCCACACCTCGGCGGTGCCGACGGGCTCGCCGAACTGCCAGTCGATCCGGTTCGCGTACGCGCGCGGGTCGAAGTCGGCGGGGCGCTGGAAATCATGCTCGGCCTTCGTCGCGTAGCCGACCTTGCCCTGGATGCGGGACAGGCGGAACACCCGGACCGCGGAGCGCTCGTGCGCGCGGCCGACGACGTAGAACTGCCCGCCCTGGTAGAGCAGCTGGTAGGGGTCGACCCGGCGCGCGCCGACCGCATCGCGTTCCATCGTGTGGTAGTCGAACACGATCGTCTTGCGGCGGAAGATCGCCGTCTCGATCTTCGCCAACCGCAGCGACACCTCATGCCCGCCCGCCGACCCGGTGATGCCGAGCGCGACGGTGCTCTGCTCAGGGGTGGTGAGCGGGCTCGGCCGACCCCAGGAGATCTGTTGCAGTGCGAGGCGGAGCGGCTCGGCGTAGGCGAACTCGCCGTCGAGCAGCTGCAGCGCGGTGCCCAGCGCGGCCAGCTCCGCGTCGGTGAACGCGATCGGGGGCAGATGGAAGTTCTCCGGCGGCAGCGAGTAGTTCTCCTGCTCGACGAGACCGTCCACCGGCTTCTCGACCGCGAGCACGATGCCGAGCGACTCGAGCTCGGAGCGGTCGGCGTAGAAGCGCCGCGCGAACGCATCCTCGTTCATCACGCTGTACCCCTCGACGTCGCGCCGGTTCTCGGGCGCGGTCACCGGGCGGCGCTCGGCCATGAGGTACGAGATGAGCGAGAGCTGACGGATCAGTTTCTCGGTGTCCTTGGCCATCCCCTCCGGAAACTCTAGACGTGCGCGGCGCGCCGACGCGGCCGATGTGACGAAGCTGGCACGCAATTTGCGCATATTTGCCGCGCGTCGGGGGATGGGGCCTCGCGCCGGGGTCGAAGGGCTCCGCTCGCCATGGATCGCTGACCAGACGCGACGTGGCCGATTTCGACCACTGAGCCTGCCACCACCCGCCTGGAGCTGACGTGCGTCAATGGAGGCACATCGGCCGGGCGACCGGGGGTGGCTGCCCCGCGTCCGGGCGCCGTTACGCCGCTCG
>CAXTTD010000310.1:0-2014 GCA_964246945.1 uncultured Solirubrobacteraceae bacterium
GTACGCGGCCATGCCGGCGACGCTCTGCTCGCCGGCGATGCCGGTGAGGTTGACGAACACCCCCTGGTCTTCGAGGCGCGGGAGCGTGGCGGCGACGAGCCGCATCGGGATGAGCGCGTTGACGGCGAGGAGCGCGTCGGCGGTGGCGGGGTCGAGCTCGGCCACGGGGCCGAAGGCGACGACGCCGACGGCGTTCACCACGAGATCGAGGCCGCCCAGCGTCTCGTGCGCGTGGGCGACGAGCGTCTCGCACGCGTCCGGCGTGGCCGTCAGGTCTCCGGTATGGATTGTCTCGGCGCTTGCGCGCTCGGTCATTCGGTCGGGGTCGCGCCCGGCGGCGAGCACCCGGGCGCCGCGCCGCGTGAGTTCAACGACCAGTGCGGCGCCGAGCCCGCCGGTCGCCCCGGCGACGAGCGCGGCCGCCCCGTCGAGGGCGAGGGGTGCCTGAGGGCTCACCGAGCGGGGCGGGCCCGGTCAGTCGTTGATGTCGAGGACCGGGGTGATGTCGGGCAGCTGCTGGTCGGCGGCGGCGTGCTCGTTGGGCACCACGGCGGTGCCGATCGCGAAGAACTCGATCACGTGGCTGCCCCACCCGTGGTTGTTCTCGTGGAGCTTCACCTCGACGATCCCGAGCACGCCGTCACCGATCGCCTCGGCCTCCTTCTGCATCCGCTCCATCGCGAGCTCGCGGGCGTCGTAGAGCGCCTGGGTGTACTGCTCGAGCTCGACGTTCTTGCCGGTCTGGCGCATCGACTGCATCATCCCGCGGTGGGCGACGTGGTAGACGCAGTTGCCCATCACGAGGCCGACGGGCCGCTTGCCGGTCTGCATCAGCGTCCAGAACGCCTGGCCGGAGAGGTCGCTCGTGAACGGCCGGCCGTTCGGCGCCCGGTGGACCTTGCCGCCCTTGTGCTTGATCGCGGTCCCGATGGCGATGAACTCGGCCATGTCGGCGCCCCACTCGTAGCGCCCGATCTCCAGGCGCACGCCGACGATCCCGTCGGCCCCCAGCTGGTCGGCCTCCTCCTCCATCCGCGTCATCGCCAGCTCGCGCGCGGAGTACATCGCCTGGCTCAAGACGTCCATCTCCTGGCTGTTCTTCCAGTTCGACTGCTGATAGCCGATGTGGTAGATGCTCGAGCCGACGACGAGCCCGACCGGTTCGAAGCCGGCCTTCTCGACGCACAGGTACTCATTCACCGACAGGTCGGAGGTGAACAGCCCCCGGGCGTTCATCGCGAGGCGCTCGCTGGCGTGCTCGGCGAGGCCCTCGGTGCTCGTCGGGTCGTAGGTCGACATCAGGGGCTCTCCTCAGGTGGGTGGACACGCCTGCGCGTCGGGGTCATTAATCCTGGTCTCCAAGGTTGACCGACATCATCGGCATGCCCAGCGGGGCCGGGTGGGGCTCGTGGGCGCCGAGCCGGATCGCCGTGCCGAGCACGTGCATCGAGATGATGAAGAAGTGGTTGGTGTAGCCCCCGCCCTCGGTCTCGTGGTGCAGGATGTCGTGGGTGAGGCTCGAGATCACCATGTCGTTGGCGCCGGCCGCGGAGGCCTGCCGGCGAACCTCGCGCATGGCGAGGTTGCGGGCGGCGTAGACGCCTTCGGTCACGTCGGTCATCTCCTGGTTGCCCCACCAGCGGCCCATCTGCTGGCTCGCCCACGGGCCAAGCGCGGCGCACACCACCGAGGTGTGCCCGATCACCTCGAGGGTCTCGGCGCCTATCCGCCGCAGCTTGTCGACGTCCTGGGCCGACAGCGCGCACATCCTCGGCGCCCGGTTGCGGTCGCGGCCCTTGAAGTCAAGCGTCGTCTCCCGGACCGCGGTGCCGAACACCGCGTACTCGACGTTGCCGGGCTCACCGAGGAACGCGTTCGCCCGCAGCTCGATCCCGATCACTGCATCGGCGCCGGCGAACTGCGCCTCCTGACGCAGCCGGTCGAACGACCGCGTCCGGGACAGGTTCCACGGCGCGGCGAACGAGCGCATCTCCTGGATCCCGCCCCCGTAGCC
>CAXTTD010000310.1:2024-4483 GCA_964246945.1 uncultured Solirubrobacteraceae bacterium
GTGCTGGACCACCGAGGAGCCCATCACCTGCGCGAGCGGCTGGAGCCCCGACGCCTGCGCGATCGCGTACTCCTTCGCGCTCAGGTCACTGCTGAACACCGGCGCGTCGGTCTGCGCGATCGCCTTCAGTCGCTCCTCGGCGCCGAGCGGGATCCCACCATCCGCGATCCGCTCGATGTCGACCGCCGCCGCGTCACGCTCGGCGTCACTGAGGGGAGCGGGTCGCTTTCCGAACAGGGGCAAGCCTTCATCTTGGCACGGACCGTGCGCCGGCGAGGCGATTGCGCCAGTGCGTCTACCCGTCGCACCACGCGTAAAGGACGGTCTCTTCGTCGTGCATCGTGAAGTGACCGAGGGCGAAGCGGTAGCCGAGGTGAAGCGCGTCGAGGCGGCGTGGCAGTTCCCACAGGTGCGCGATCTCGTGGTAGGCGGCGAGCGCGAGTCGGGGGCGGAAGCGAGCGAGGGTGTCCCGCGCGCCGTCGAGCGCCGCCGGCTCGGCGCCCTCGATGTCCATCTTCACGAAGTCGACGCGGGGGAGGGAGCGGGCGCGGACCAGGTCGTCGAGGCACGTCGTGGAGGCGGTGTTCGCGGTTGCTGTCGGGCTGGTGTCGGTGGCCGGGGTGGCATGCGCGATGGTGGAGGCGGGCCCGTCGCGGGTGACCGCGAGGTGCTCGCCCGAGCGCTCCCAGAGCGCCGCCTCCTCGAGCTCGATCCGCGCGGCGAGGTGCGGGTTGCGTTCGAGGTTCGCGCGCAGCAGCGAGAGGTTGCCCGGCGCGAACTCGAGCGAGACGACGCGTCCCTCCGTCCCGGTGAGATGAGCCAGCCACAGCGCCGTCTCCCCGAAGCAGCCGCCCGCGTCGATCGCGACATCGCCCGGGCGCGGGTGGGCGGCGGCATGATCGGGACAGCGGTACTGCTCGAGCTGGAAGGTGCCCTGCACGCCGAGCAGGTAGCTCTCAAGGACGATGGGGAAGCCGAGCGGGTTCAGGTCGAACCGCTGGCTGTGGTCGCTGCCCGCGTAGCGCAGCGGGGTGAGGTCCGTGGCGACGATCAGCTCCTCACGTGCGTAGCTCAGCAGGGCGTCCACTTCCGCGCGCGTCGGCCCGACGCGGGCGTGGGCGGGGCCGAGCACGTGAAAGCCGAGCCGGTCGACCAGCAGCCGCCTCGATCGCCCGTCGAGACGGACCGCCAGCCAGTCCAGATCGGCGCCGTGCTCGACGAGATGCGCGAGTCGGCCCGCGGACTGCTCGGGCGTGAGCGGGGTCATGCCGTCGGGGTAGCGCTCCGGATCAACGTTCTCAGACCCGAGCGCCGGCCCGCTCGCGTGCGCGCGCACGCGCACGGCAAGGGTGTCGACGATTGACTCCGGATTCGAGCCTGGCGCGACGCTCATGACCCAGAGCTTGCCGGTTTCACGGCTAACACCCGATCTTCCCCATGATCCCGCGTCATCGGGCCGGTACTGAAGACGATCGGCGCGGCGGCAAGGGAGCCGACCACTGCTACCAGCCGGCGTCCGTCGCGGCGTCTGGGGATGGCGTGTTCCGCGCCCCGGGCCGCGGCGGCATGACGCGCGACCGTCCACTCACGCATGCACATTGCTGGCAATGCTGCTATTTTGCAGCTAATGAGCGTGTCGATCACCATTCGTGGCGTCCCGGACGAGGTGCGCGACGAGCTCGCCGCTCGTGCAGCCCGAGATGGCAAGTCGCTGCAGGAGTATCTGCTCGGGATGTTGCGCCAATCAGCGGCCCGCCCGTCGGTGGCTGACGTGATCGCCCGTGCCCGGGCTCGTGTGGAGGCGACCGGCTCACACTTCGACGCCGAGGCGATCCTCGACGCTCGCGACGCCGATCGCCGGTGAGCGTCGTCGTCTGCGACGCATCCGCGCTTGTCGCCGCCCTGCTCGACGTCGGTCCGGATGGGATATGGGCCGCCGATCAGCTGCGGTACTCCGAGCTCGCAGCTCCGCACTTGGCCCCGTACGAGACTGCGAACATCATCCGCCGCCGCGAACTGGCCGGGCTGATCAGCACGGACATCGCCGCCCAGTCCCACGCGGACCTGCTCGATCTCGATATCGAGCTCTGGCCGTGGGAGATGCTCGCGCGTCGCGTCTGGGAACTGCGCCACAACCTGACCGCATACGACGCGGCGTACGTCTCACTCGCGGAACAGATCGGGGCGATGCTCATCACGGTCGACGCCCGGATCGCGGGCGCCCCCGGACTACGGTGTGCAGTGGCGACCCCAACCCGCTGATCTCCGCCCCCCGGATGTCCAGGGCGGCGCGGCCTTTGCTAACGTTCTCTACCCGCCGCGGGGTGGAGCAGTCTGGTAGCTCGTCGGGCTCATAACCCGAAGGTCGCAGGTTCGAATCCTGCCCCCGCTATCGCCGAATCGCCCGTCGATACGGCAAAGAGAGAGCCCCGGAGATCCGGGGCTCATAACCCGAACGT
>CAXTTD010000311.1:0-4468 GCA_964246945.1 uncultured Solirubrobacteraceae bacterium
CTGCCCGGAGCCACCGTGGCGGCGAGGACTAGCATCGAGGGAGCGCCGGCCCCCGACGGCGTGGCCCGCCATGACCGACCCGATCGAGCTGCACTACGCCCTGGATCTGCTGCCGGCCGGCCGCTTCCCGTTTCGTCGCTGGCGCTGGGAGCTGTGGAACGGTGGCCAGCTCCTCGCCGCCGGCTGGCGCCTGAACCTGGTGGGCGCCCAGCGGGCCCTGCGTCTGCGTGCGTTGCGCCACGCCCACCGTGTGCACGGACTGCATCCGCTGCACCTCGAGACCGCGGACGATCCGGAGACCGGATGGCACGGCGGAACGGTGACGATTGACTGGGGCGAGCTGCGTGTCGTGCTCACCCCGCGGGCGCTGCTCGAGGTGCCGCCGCCTCACCTCACGCCCGTCTCGGGCTGATGCGGACCTCCCACCACGAGCAGGTGCGGACGCTGCTCGCGCAGGCGGCGAGCGCCCACGCGGAGCTCACTCGCCAGATGCCCGCCGACCTGCAGGCCTCGCTGCCGGTCGACGCCCAGGGGGTCACCCAGGCGATCGACCACCTCGCGGCGGCCGCCGGACTTTCGGAATCCGACCGCCTCGAGCTCATCCGCGGGCACGCGGTGAACCCCGCCGTCCTGCACGCGCGGGTGTTCGGCCGCGCGCCGCTCGCCCGCGAGACGGTGATCGGCTCCTTCGTCGACGGCGCCCGCGTGCGCGCCGACGCGCTTGCTGAACTCGCCGACATCGTGGGCGGCGAGGCGCTCGGACTGCGCGTACGCCGGCTCCTGGTCGAGCACCCCCCACCAGTGGAGGCGCACGGGTCCGGGGTGGTGCCCGCGCTGCGGGCGACCTACGCCGCCCAGGAACGAGCGGCGATGCTGATCGCCGAGGGCCTCGATCAGCCGCGCTGAGCGTCGCCGAGCGACTGCAGGTCGGCGGCCGCCGCGCGGTCGCTCACGAGACTCGAGACGCTGATCAGCTGCTCGCGGCGGTTGCGCGCGAATAGCGACCACATCCAGCGGGTGATCGTTCCCAGCCGGTTACCCCAGCCGACGAGGTAGAACAGGTGGATGACCGCCCACAGCACGAACGCGGGGAAGCCGCTGACCTTCAGTCCCTTGATGTCGGCGACCGCGCGCTGGCGGCCGATCGTCGCCACCGTGCCCTTGTCGACGTAGCGGAACGGCTTCGGCGGGGCGTCGCCCCGCAGCCGCGCCTCGATCACCTTGGCGGTGTGGACGCCCTGCTGGATCGCCGCCGGGGACAGGCCGGGCACGCCGTCGATGTCGGCCATGTCGCCGATCGCGAACACTTCCGGGTGGCCGGCCACGGTGAGCTCACCGTCGACCGGAATCCGGCCGCCCTTGCCCTGGGTGAGCGAGCCCGCCCGCGCGAGCACGTCGGCGAGCGACGCCGCCTGCACCCCGGCCGACCAGATGATCGTGCGGGCCTCGATGCGCAGCTCACCGTCGGGGCCCTCGACGTCGATCCCGCCGGCGTCGACACCGGTGACCGAGTGGTGGGGGCGCACGTCGACGCCCAGGTCGACCAGGTCGGAGTGCGCGCGGCGGCGCAGCGAGTCCGGGAAGGAGGGCAGCACGTCGTCGACGGCGTCGAGCAGGATGATCCGCGCCTGCGCGGGCTCGATCGCGCGGTACTCGTCGCGCAGCACGCGGCGGGTGAGCACGCCGAGCTGCCCGGAGAGCTCGACCCCGGTCGGGCCGGCGCCGACGAGTGCGAAGGTGAGCCACGCGTCGCGCTCGGGCCCCGCCGGGGTCTGCTCGGCCATCTCGAACGCGCCGAGGATCCGGCTGCGGATCCGGTCGGCGTCGTCGAGGGTCTTCATCGCGAGCGCGTACTGTGACCACTCGGGGTGACCGAAGTAGGAGTCCATGGAGCCGGCGGCGAGCACCAGCGTGTCGTAGGGGATCTCGAGCGGCTCAGCCGAGCGTCCCCGGATCACTCGGTGCTCGAGGTCGATCTCGTCGATATCGCCGAGCAGCGTGCGCACCGCCTTCTGCTTGCGGAACATGCCCCGCAACGCGGGCGCGATCTGGCCGTCGGAGAGCTCGCTGGTCGCCACCTGATAGAGCAGCGGCTGGAACAGGTGGTGGTTGGCCCGGTCCACCAGCGTGATGTCGAGCTCGAGGTGGGCGAGCTTGTGCGCGACCCGCAGGCCCGCGAAGCCGCCGCCGACGATGACGACGCGGTGGGCCGAGGGCTCACTCATGAGGCGGTGGCTACCCGCGCCGGGTGACGGTCACTCCCTCACGGATCTGGTCACTCCCACTCACGGATCTGGTCACTGCCGCTCGCGGATCGTGTCGGGCATCGTCACCCAGGGGTGGCGGCGCTCGTCGTAGATGGCGCGGGTCGGCGCCGGAAAATCCGGATCGGCGAAACCGCCGACCGGAACGATGACCCAATCGGGCCGCTGCGCGAAGGTGTAGTACACGGTCGCCCCGCAGCGCGGGCAGAAGCGGTAGGTCCGCGCCTCACCGTCCCCGTCGGCGTGACGAACGTACTCGGTGGCCTCCCCATGAACCTCGACTTGGGCCGCGTCGAGGCGGATCTGCTCTCCAAACGGGGCGCCGGTTCGCCGCTGACAGGCAAGACAGTGGCATACCGATACCCGTTCCCCAAGCTCGCCGGTGACCGTCACGCGCAGCTGCCCACAGCTGCAGCGCGCCTCGCGCGTCGGGCTCATCGAGGCTCACCAGCGGTCATAGCGGATCGAGTCGGCGGCCGGCCCGCGCCGCACGGGGCCGAAGCGGCCGGTCGGCCACCCGACCGGGATCATGCAGAACGTCTTGACCCGGCGGGGGATCCCCAGGATCGCCTTGAACTCCTGCTCCTGTTCGAGGTGCCAGGTGGTGAGCACCGCGCCGAGGCCGCGCGCCCGCGCCGCGAGCAGCAGGTTCTCCGCGCCGGGGAACACGCAGCCGGCCTCGGTGATGGCGACCGCGCGCCGACTGTTGCGCACGAGCGCCACCGATCGCTTGAGGCCGAGCCCGTACAGGCCCCGGCTCACTCCGATCACGTTGCGCGTCACCGCGCGCTGCCAGGGACCGAGGTCGTAGCAGGGCACGATCAGCGCCGGCACCTCGGCGAAGCGCTCGGCCTGATGGCGCTCGGCGGCGAGCATCCGCTCGAAGCGATCTTGGTCCATCCCCTCGGGCGGGACCGCCGAGCGCCGGTAGAAGTCGACGACCGCGCGCCAGGGCTCGGCGAGCGCCCGCATCTGCTCGCGGTCGGTGACCACCAGGAACGTGTAGGCCTGGGTGTTGCTCGCGCTGGGGGCGAGCGTGGCGGCGTGGACGAGCTCCTCGAGCAGCTCGCGCGGTACCGGGTCGGGCTTCAGCCGCCGCATCGCGCGCATCGTCGCCATCACCTCGGCGAGCGGGCCGTCGGGTCCAAGCTCGGCGGCAGTGGGCACGAGGCAACCCTACCCGCCTGGAGTAGGAACCGACTACTGGAAAGCGCTTCCGCTGGACGGTGGGCCGGTTCAGTCCTCGAACGCGGCCGGGCGCTTCTCCAGGAACGCCGATACCGCCTCGGCGACCGCCGGAGAATGGATCGCGCTCATCTGCTGGCGGTCCTCGTACTCCACGGCGACATGCTCGCTGGCCATCTCCAACGCTGACCACATGCCCTGCTTGGTCAGGCGGACGCCCCACGGCGAGAGCGCAGCGATCTCCTCGGCTGCGTTCAGGGCATGGTCGAGCAGCTCGTCCTCGGCCAGGGTCGCTGCGACCAGCCCGATCCGCTCAGCCTCCGGCGCCTGCACTCGGCGCATCGTCAGCATCAGCTCATGGGCTCGCGATGCTCCGATCAGACGGGGCAGAAGCCAGCTCGTCCCCATGTCGCAGTTGGAGAGACCCATGTTCAGAAAGGCGACCCGGAACATGGCGCTGTGTGCGGCGTAGCGGATGTCGCTGGCAAGCGCGAGTGCAAGTCCGACGCCCGCCGCCGGTCCGTTGACCGCGGCCACCACAGGCTGTGGTGTCTCGCGCACCTGGAGGATCAACCGCGACATGTGCTCCTGGACTGCGAGGTGGTCTCGAGCGGCGTCCGTTCCCGTCGCGGAGGGCGGTACACCGTAGCCGCGCAGGTCAACGCCGGCGCAGAAACCTCGTCCCGCCCCGGTGATGATGATCGCGCGGCAGGACCGGTCGATCGCACACGCGGCTAACTCCTCGCGCAACGCCTGACAGAGCTCCGCGTTCATCGCGTTGAGCCGCTCGGCTCGGTTGAGCGTGATCAGACGAATGTGCTCGCGCGGGCGCTCGGCGAGCAACACCGAATCGTTAGCCGTCATAGATCAGCTCACCTGACAGCGGAGAAGGCAGCCATGAGAAGACGTCGCGGAAACATAGCCGACAGGTACGGATGCTTCGAGCCAGGCCAGACCCCCGCCGGAGAAAGACGTGCGTCCGGACACTCGCGGCGTTGCCGCTGTGCCGCAGCAAGCCG
>CAXTTD010000312.1:0-4461 GCA_964246945.1 uncultured Solirubrobacteraceae bacterium
CGGCCCGACTGTCCGCCCGCTACCCGGCGGCCACCGTGCGGGGGCTCGCGCTCATCTACGGGCACGCGCTTCACCTGCGCCTGCGCGGCGCTCGGTACTTCCCCCACCCCGCCCGGGCGGCGGCGTGATGCGTGCGCGCGAGGAGACGTTCTGGCGCCTCACCGCCGGCGCGCTGCTGCGCCAGATCCGGGTCGGCAGCCTCGTCGTGGTCGAAGACCGTCCCGCGGGCCCGCCGCGGCGCCTGCGGTTCGGGGTCGGCGTCCCGGAGGCCCGCATCGAGATTCACGACCCCGGCTTCTGGAGGGCGCTCATGCGCGGCAGCCGCGGCCTTGCCGAGTCCTACGCCGACGGACTGTGGGACACCCCCGACCTCGTCGCGGTGATCCGGCTGGCCGCGCGCAACGCGGTGATCATCGACCGCGTGCGCCAGTACACGGCGCCGCTGTGGACCCCCCGCCAGCGGATGCGGGCGGCGCTGCGCCGCAACAACCGCCGCCGCGCCCGCCGGGACATCGCCGCGCACTACGACCTCGGTAACGAGCTGTTCAAGCGGATGCTCGACCCGACGATGTCGTATTCGAGCGCGCTGTTCGAACGCGAGGGGATGACGCTCGAGGAGGCCTCGGTGGCCAAGCTCGAGCGGGTCTGCGAGCAGCTCGCGCTGCGCCCCGAGGATCACGTGATCGAGATCGGCACCGGCTGGGGCGGCTTCGCGGTCCACGCCGCGCGGACCCGCGGCTGCCGGGTGACGACGACGACGATCTCCGCCGAGCAGCACGCCTACGCGGTGGCGCGCGTGCGCGCGGCGGGCCTCGAGGATCGGGTGAGCGTGCTGCGCCGGGACTACCGCGACCTGCGTGGGCGCTACGACAAGCTCGTCTCGATCGAGATGATCGAGGCGGTCGGCTGGCAGCACATCGGCACGTTCTTCGAGCGCTGCTCGCGGCTGCTGCAGCCCCACGGCGCGATGCTGCTGCAGGCGATCACCATCGACGACCGCGCCTACGAGGTGGAGAAGGCGTCGAAGTCGTTCATCAAGGAGTACATCTTCCCTGGCGGCTGCCTGCCCTCGCTGGAGGTCATCCAGCGCAATCTCGCGCGGCGCACCGACCTGCAGACGGTCGGCCTGTTCGATCTCACTGCGAGCTACGCGACGACCCTGCACCGCTGGCGCGAGAACTTCCTCGCCCACCGCGACGAGCTCGAGACGCTCGGCTACGACGAGAGCTTCCGCCGGCTGTGGTCGCTGTACCTCGCCTACTGCGAGGCTGGGTTTGCCGAGCGGCGGATCTGCGACGTGCAGCTGCTGCTCGCCAAGCCGCGCTGGGCGTCGCAGGCGTGTGCGAGCGCCCAGGACGCGATCGTCGCGGCCGCGCGCTGAGGCGCACGGCGTGCGTGCGCTTCGACCACGACAACGGCCGGGGTCCCCGTAGGGCCCGGCCGTCGCCGACGGCGATCCTAGGCCTTGGTGAGAAAGCCGAGCTTCCTGAGCGTGCTCGCAGCCGCGCCGGCGGTAATCGCCTTCGGGCCGAAAGCGGGCAGCACCGCGGTGGCGCCCGGCAGCGCGGCATCGAAGAACGAATAGTGGGTCGCCTCGTTCGCTGCGACACCGGCCGCGGTGACCCGGAGGTCAGCCGAGCTGAACTCCTGGAACCGCACCCATATAAGTTGCGACGAACGCCTCCTCGAGCGCGACGCCGGTCTTCAGCAACGCGATCTTGGACGCGACGGACTTCGACGGCACGGTGAGCTTGAAGCCCTTGGGCGTTTATTTGGTACCCAGCGCCTGCTTCCAGGCGGCCAGATGAGCCTTCTCGTCGGCGAGGGCAGCCTGGAAGTAGTTCAGGTTGCCCGGGTCGAGCTTGAGCTTCGAGTAGTAGGTCTTGACGATCGCGCTGTAGACCGTCACCGCGAGCGTCTCGGCGATGAAGCCGGTCTGCAGGACCGTGATGTCGCTCTTGGTCGCCCCCTTGGCAAAGGCGACCCCGTCCATGGTGGCAAGGACCCCGCCGGTGCCGACGAGGACCACGCTGCCCTTCGCCGCGTTGCGGATGAACCGGCCACGACTGATCCCGCTGGTCTCAACTTCGGTCATGCGTCTGCTCCTCGCGTATGGACGTGTCACCAGCCGACTTCGACGAGGTGGCCCCGGCGTCTACGCGCGCGGAACACCGCCGGAACCCCACCTTTCCCGTCACGCAACACGCGCAGCGTATGTTAATTATCTGACATCCCAATGAGCCAGATGGGGTTTAACGGCGCATAGAACAGCGAGCGCTCGGGTTAGTACCGGGCGTAACCCTGTCCATGACGTAAAGGAGCAACATCCGCATGGCATTTAATCTCGAGGAAGTTGACGTCGACGGCGCCATCCGTGAGGGCGCTGAAGAGGTCTCCGGCGACACCCGCCTGAGCTTCCTGAAGAAGGGCGCCCTGGCCGGCGGTGCCGCTCTGAGCGGTGGTGCAGTTCTGAGCGCGCTGGTTCCCGGTGCTGCGATGGCCGCCAGCACCGCTCCCCCGACGTCGCCCTTCGGCGCCGGTGATATCGGAATCCTGAACTTCGCCCTCACGCTCGAGTACCTCGAGCGGGCGTTCTACAACGAGGCCACCTCCAAGGGCATCGTCAAGAGCGCGCAGGGCAAGGTGTTCCTCAAGACCACGACGCGCGATGAGCGCGCTCATGTCGCGTTCCTGAAGAAGGCGCTCGGCAAGAAGGCCATCGGTCAGCCGTCGTTCAACTTCGGCTCGGCGCTCGCCAGCGAGAAGTCGTTCCTGGACACGGCGTACGTGCTGGAGAACACGGGTGTTCACGCCTACCTCGGGCAGGCCGGGAACATCAAGACCCCGGCCTACCTGCTGGCTGCCGCGTCGATCGTGACCATCGAGGCCCGCCACTCCGGGGCCGTCGGCCTCATCATCGGCAAGGGCATCGACCAGGTCGGCTCGTTCGACAAGGGCGAGTCGGCAGCGGCGATCCTCAAGGCCGTCACCGCCACGAAGTTCATCACGAAGCTCTAGTACGAGCCTTCGGCTGCAGTGAAACGGGCGGGTCCTCCGGGGCCCGCCCGTCGTCGTTCTACGGCGTGCCCGTCGTCGTTCTACGGCGTGCCCGTCGTCGTTCTACGGCGTGCCCGTCGTCGTTCTACGGCGTGCCGCTGTCGGCAGCGGCGCTCTCCTCCTCGAGCGCCCGCTGGGCGATTGCGAACGCCGCGTTGGCCGCCGGCACCCCGGCGTACACCGCGGTGTGAAGCAGCACCTCGCCGATCTCCTCGGGGGTGAGGCCGTTGCGCAGCGCGCCGCGGACGTGCATCGCGATCTCGTTCTCGCGACCGAGCGCGGTGAGCACCGCGAGCGTGATCATCGACCGCGACCGGCGATCCAGGTCCGGGCGCGTCCACACCTCGCCCCACGCGTAGCGGGTGATGAAGTCCTGGAAGGGAGCGGTGAATCGGGTCGTGCGGGCCTGCGCGCGCTCGACGTGTCCGTCGCCGAGAACGGCGCGGCGGACGGCGAGGCCCGCCTCGCGGATGTGATCGAGATCGCTCATGCGCCGGACTCTCGCAGGTGCTCGGCGATCAGCGTGGTGATGGCCTCGGCGCGCTCGACGCTCGCGAGGTGGGCCGCGGGATCGAGCAGCTCGAACCGGGCCCCGGGGATCGCGGCCGCGATCGCCCGCCCATGGGCGGCGGGGATTGCCGCGTCCTGGGCACCGGAGAGCACGAGCGTCGGCGCGCGCACGCCGGGCAGCTCCGCGCCGAGGTCGAGGCCGGCGACCGCCTCGCAGCATCCGGCATAGCCCTCGGGATCGGTCCCGGCGACCATCGCCCGATGTCGTGCCACGATATCGGGGCGCGATACCGCATAACGATCCGTGAACCAACGCTCGACGACGGCGTCGGCGATCACCGCCGGCGTTCCCGCCTCCCGCACCCGCGCGGCCCGCTCGTGCCACGGATCTGGGGACTCCATGCGGGCGGTCGTGCACAGCAGCCCGAGCGCGGTGATCCGCTGCGGGGCGTTCACCGCGAGCCACTGTCCGACCATGCCCCCGATCGAGAGCCCGACGTAGGCGGCGCGGTCCACCCCGAGGTGGTCCAGGAGCGCGAGCACGTCAGCGCCGAGATCGTCGATCGCGTAGGGGCCGGCCGGCACCGGGGAGCCGCCGTGGCCGCGGTGGTCAACGCGCACCACGCGATGGGTGCGGGACAGCGCCGGCAGCTGCGGCTCCCACATCGCGAGCGTCGTGCCCAGCGAGCCGCCGAGCACCAGCACCGGTGCGTCGGGCGGGCCGTCGAGGACGTGGTGCAGCGCGACCGTGCTAACGCCTCGCGTCCCCGGGCGTGGGCGGCGAGCGCCCGGTCGATGAGCACGTCGACCCCGGCGGGGGCGGGCGCCTGTCCGCTCGGCGCCGCCGCGACGTTGGCGGCCATCCGTCCGGCGTCGACCACGAGCCCCTCGAGC
>CAXTTD010000313.1:0-4440 GCA_964246945.1 uncultured Solirubrobacteraceae bacterium
CCGCGGCGCCGGCGCCCCCAGCCCCGCCCGCGCCGGCGGGCCGAGCCCGAGGCCTCACGCGAGCCGCCACCACGCGAACGCGAACGTGAACCGCCCCCGCCGCGCCGGTCACCCCCGACCCGGGAGCGGCCCCGCCGCAGCGGCTCGGACATGCTCGCCCGCGTGCTCATCGCGGTCCCGCTCGCGTTCGTGGCGATCGTGTTCGTCGACCTCGGGGGGCTCGCGTGGGCGGTGCTGATGGCGCTGATCGCAG
Organism: uncultured Solirubrobacteraceae bacterium; assembly: GCA_964246945.1. Classification (GTDB taxonomy): domain Bacteria; phylum Actinomycetota; class Thermoleophilia; order Solirubrobacterales; family Solirubrobacteraceae; genus Palsa-465. Next base: position 254 of record CAXTTD010000313.1, read on the forward strand.
TGCTCTGCCTGGTCGAGCTCTATCGGATGCTCGCCCGTTGGCATCCGGTGCCCATCATCGGCTACGGGTTCGCGGTCGCGATGGCGCTCGCCGCCCGCTACGGCACCGACCGCGACGTGCTCGAGCTCGCGATGGCGGCGATCCCGGTGACCTTCCTCGCCGTCGTGGTCGCGGGCGGGGCGGGCATCGCGACGGTGTCGATCGCCGGGACGCTGCTCGGGATCTTCTGGATCGGCCTCGGCTTCGCCCACACCGTGCTGCTGCGCGAGCTCTCGCACGGCAACGCGATCGCCATCGACGTGATGGTGGGGACGTTCCTCGCGGACGCCGGCGCCTACTTCGGCGGCCGGGCGTTCGGCCGCCGCCCGCTCGCCCCGTCGATCTCGCCCAAGAAGACGGTCGAGGGGCTCGGCCTCGGGATGTTCACCGCGGTGGTCACGGTGTTCGTCGCCGGTCGCTTTCAGCAGACGTGGCTCACCGAGGGCGACTCGCTGCTGCTGGGGCTCACGATCGCGGTGCTCGGTCCCCTCGGGGACCTGTTCGAGTCGCTGGTCAAGCGCGACGCCGGGGTCAAGGACGCGGGGACGCTGTTCGGCGCCCACGGCGGCGCGCTGGACCGCCTCGACGCCGTCGTGTTCACCGCCGTCGGCACCTACTACGTGTGGGCGGCGCTGCTGCATTGACGGGCGCTCCGCCGGCGCCTGGGCGACCGGGGGCCACCTACACTCACGCGCCATGTCACGGCGGGTGGTCATTCTCGGCTCCACGGGGTCGATCGGGGTGCAGGCGCTCGACGTCGTCGACCGCTCGGCGGGCGAGCTCGAGGTCGTCGGCCTGTCGGCCGGCAGCGACGCCGAGCGGCTGCTCGAGCAGGCCCGTACCCACGGGGTGACCCGGATCGCCCTCGCCGACCCCGACGCGGCGGCCCGCGCCGCCGAGAAGTGGACCGACGGCGAGGTGCTCGCCGGGTCCGACGGCATCGTGCGGCTCATCACCGAGGGCGCCTGCGACCTGGTGCTCAATGGGATCGTCGGCTCGGCGGGCCTCGTGCCGACGGTGGCGGTGCTCGGCGAGGGGATCGACCTCGCCCTCGCCAACAAGGAGTCCCTGGTGGTCGGCGGCGAGCTCGTCACCCAGCTCGCAGAGGCAACCGGCGCGGCGATCATCCCGGTCGACTCCGAGCACTCGGCGATCCACCAGCTGCTGGATCACGCCTCAGCCGCTCCGGGGACGGTCCGCAAGCTGATCATCACCGCCTCCGGGGGGCCGTTCCGGGGCCGCAACGCCGCGGAGCTGCAAGACGTGACGATCGAGCAGGCGCTCGACCACCCCACGTGGGCGATGGGCGGCAAGATCACCATCGACTCGGCGACGCTCATGAACAAGGGCCTCGAGGTGATCGAGGCCCACCACCTGTTCGGCACCCCGTACGCGGAGATCGACGTCGTCGTGCACCCCCAGTCGATCATCCACAGCCTCGTCCAGCTGTGCGACGGGGCGACGCTCGCTCACCTCGGCTACCCCGACATGCGGGTGCCGATCGCCTACGGGCTGCACTATCCCGACCGCGCCGAGCTGCCGGTACGCCCGCTCGACCTCGTCGAGCTCGGTGCGCTCACCTTCGAGGCGGTCGACGACCAGACGTTCCGCTGCCTGCGCCTCGCCCGCGAGGCGGGTCTCGCCGGCGGCACCGCGCCGTGCACGCTCAACGCGGCCAACGAGATCGCCGTCCACGCGTTCCTGCAGCAGCGGCTTGCGTTCGCCGCCATCCCCGAGGTGATCGAGGCGACGCTCGAGCGGGCGCCGGCGCCCCCGGTGCACTCCTTCGACTCGCTCGCCCACGCCGACGGCGAGGCGCGGCGGATCGCCACCGAGTGCGTCGATGCGCTCGGGTTGGCGTAGCGCTTAATCGATTCATATCTCGCGCCGACACACTCACTGACCGGCATGGACTACCTCTTCGCGTTTCTCGGCTTCGTCGCGCTCATCGTCCTGCACGAGGGCGGGCACTTCGCGGCCGCCAAGGCGGTGGGCATGCGCGTCGAGCGCTTCGCGCTGTTCTTCCCGCCGTTGATCGTCAAGGTGCGCCGGGGCGAGACCGAGTACGGGATCGGGGCGATCCCGCTCGGCGGCTACGTGAAGATCACCGGGATGTCCCCGGCGGAGGAGATCCCGCCCGAGGTCGCCCACCGGGCCTACTACAACCAGCCGGTGTGGAAGCGGATCGTGGTCATCCTCGCCGGCCCGGTGGTGAACATCGTCATCGCGATCGTCCTCGTGTGGGTGCTGCTGATGACCAGCAACCTGTTCGGGTCGGTCAACACGCGCGTGGGCACGGTCACCCAGGGCAGCCCGGCGGCGAGCGTGCTGCGCCCGGGAGACGAGATCCTCGCCGCCAACGGCGCGCGCGGGAGCACCGCGATCCGCAAGGCGATCGCGGACGATCGCTGCGCGGACGACGCGAAGGTCCGCGGCTGCCGGGGTGCGAGCGCGATCCACCTGCTCGTGCGGCGCCACGGAACGGTGACCCGGCTCTCGATCCGGCCGGAGTACACGACGATCGCCGGCGAGAGCGGGATGTTCATCGGGATCGACTTCGGCATCAGCCACGACGGCTTCTGGACAGCCGGCTCGCGCTCGGTGAGCGGCCTGTGGCACGTCACCACCGAGACCGTCGGCGTGGTGGTGCGGGTCTTCGCCCCCAAGGAGCGCAAACAGCTCAACAGCGTCGTCGGCGCCTACGACTACACCGCGAACTCGTTCAACGTCGGCCCCGCCTACGCCCTCCAGGTGATCGCGCTCATCTCGCTGTCGCTCGGGATCATCAACCTGTTCCCGTTCCTGCCCCTCGACGGCGGCCACATCTTCTGGGCGATCGCCGAGAAGGTGCGCGGCAAGCGGATCCCGTTCGTGGTCATGGAGCGCGCCGGGATCATCGGGTTCGCGCTGATCCTCATCGTGTTCGCGATCGGTCTCTCCAACGACGTCCACGGGCTCTCCAACGGGACGTTCAAGGTCCATTAGGCGGCTGAGGTTTCTCGCCGCGCTCGCGCTCGGGCTCGGTGGCCCCGGCGCGATCCCGTCGCTCGCGCGCGCCTCGGGCGGCGACCCCGGCTTCCCGCAGAGCACGGTGTCGCTCAGCGTTACCGGCCCCCGCGTCGCCGAGGAGGCGCTCACGATCACGGCGCGCGGCGGCAACCTGACCCGCCGCTCGGGCCTGCGCAGCATCCCCTACGGCCTCGAGCTGATCGTCACCGATCCCGCGATCCTGCCCGGCGACTGCGAGCCGACCGAGTCCGCCGAGCTCACGAGGATCGACGGCGTGCGAGGCGGCGGCGCCCTGCTCACCTACCAGGCGCTCAGCGAGGGCACCGGCGGCCGGTTCACGCTGCGCGAGCCCTACGAGCCGGCGGGCTCGGGACCGCTCGAGGTGTGCGCCTACTCCGAATGGCAGGGGCAGGACGCCGCGGGAGCGCAGACGCAGACCCGGATCGGTGCGGCCCCCGTCGTCCCGCGCGCGCTCGCGCGCCCGAAGATCCACCGCTCCGGGCAGGTGCTCACCTGCTCGCGCGGGCGCTTCAGCGGCGCCCCGACGAACTTCACCTACCGCTGGCGCGTCGATGCCGCTCGCTTCGCACCGGCCCGCCGGGGCGCCGCCTACCGGATCACGCGCGCCGACACCGGCCATCTCGCTCGCTGCGAGGTGATCGCCCGCGGCCCGGGCGGCAGCGGAGAGGCGACGAGCGCCCCGTTCCGGATCGGCTGACGGTCCTCGCGCCCCCCGCAGGGGCTCGATGGCGATTCAGTTCGCCATTGCGAACTCCATCGCCATCGAGGCGCGTCTACGCGGCGGCTGACCCCGCAGCGATCGAGCGGTCGAGCAGCTCGATCGGGTGCAGGATCGGCAGCGGGCCCTCGCCCACGCCGCGCGCCGCGAGCCGGCGCAGGTGCAGGTCGATCTGGGCCGCGCAGCCCGGGTTGGCGGCCGCGATCACCTGCGCGCCGGTGGCGAGCAGGTGGCGGGCCTTGCGCTCGCCGAGCTCGGCGGCGGCCTGCGGCTGCACGAGGTTGTAGATGCCCGCCGAGCCGCAGCAGATCTCGGGCTCGACGGCGACCTCGACGAGCTCGAGCTCGGGGATCGCCGATAGCAGCGCCCGTGGCTGCGCGCGGATCCCCTGGGCGTGGGC
>CAXTTD010000314.1:0-4435 GCA_964246945.1 uncultured Solirubrobacteraceae bacterium
GGGCCGGGGCCGTCGCCGGGGCGTCCGAGCGCCCGCGGCCGGCCGCCGCCGCGCAGCCGGGCATCTAACGGGTGCCGGGCGCCCGAAATATGCCGCTCCGTCACGCCCTACGTCATAAGTAAACTTATGAGTTTACTTGTACAGGGCGCTGGCGCCCACCGGCGGGTGCGCCCGTCGGCTCACAGCGGGGTGGTATACGCACCGCTCAGCCCGCCGTCGACCAGGAACGTCGTCGCGGTCACGTAGCTCGACTCGTCGCCGGCGAGGAACAGCACCGCGTTGGCGATCTCCTCGGCGACCGCAAAGCGGCCCATCGGCACGTGCACCATCCGCCGCGCTGCGGCCACCGGGTCGCTCGCGTAGAGCTCGCGCAGCAGCGGCGTGTCCACGGGTCCCGGGCACAGCGCGTTGACCCGCACTCCGCGCCGCGCGAACTCGACGCCGAGCTCGCGCGACAGGGCGAGCACCCCGCCCTTGGAGGCGGTGTAGGAGATCTGGGAGGTCGCCGAGCCCATTACCGCGACGAACGAGGCGACGTTGATCACCGAGCCCCCGCCGCTTGCCAGCAGGTGGGGGATACCGTGCTTGCAGCACAGGAACACGCTCTTCAGGTTCGCGTCCTGCACGCGCTCCCAGGCCTCGAGCGTCGTCTCGAGCACCGAAGCGTCGTCGGTGGGCGAGATCCCCGCATTGTTGAACAGCACGTCGATGTGCCCGTAGCGCTCGTTCACCTGCGTGTACAGGTCCGCCACCTCCGCCTCCGAGGTGAGGTCGGCCTGCAGCGACATCGCCCCCACCGTGTGCTCGCGCAGGTCGACGCCGACGACGATCGCGCCCTCGCGGGCGAACACCGCCGCCGTCGCCGCGCCGATCCCGCCCGCCGCGCCGGTGACCACGCACAGCCGATCGGCGAGACGCGACACGCCTACGCTCCCGTCGAGAAGAAGATCGACTTCTCCTCGGTGTACGCGTCGAGCGCTCGCGGCCCGAGCTCGCGCCCGTAGCCCGACCCCTTCACGCCGCCGAACGGCGTCGACACCCGCACCGACGTGTTGGAGTTGATCGAGACGACGCCCGCCTCAAGCGCCCGCGCGACCCGCAGCGCGCGGCCGCCGTCCCGGGTCCAGACCGACCCCGAGAGTCCGTAGATCGTGTCGTTGGCCAGCCGCACCGCATCCTCCTCGTTCTCGAATCCGATCACCACCGCCACCGGGCCGAAGATCTCCTCCCGCGCCGCCCGGGCGCCTGGTTCCACCGGTGCCAGCACCGTCGGCGCGCACCAGAAGCCCGGCCCCGTCGGCGCCGAGCCGCGAATCGCCACCGCATTCTCCCCGCTGGTGAACGACTCGACGCGCTCCAGCTGCCTGGCGGAGATGAGCGGACCCATCTCTGAGTCCGGGTCGAGTGGATCGCCGACCCGGATCGCGCTCACCACCGGCTCGAGCGCCGTCAGAAACGCGTCGAGCACCGAGCGCTCCACGAGGATCCGCGAGCGCGCGCAGCAATCCTGCCCTGCGTTGCCGAACACCGCACCGGGGGCGGCCGCCGCCGCGGCCTCGAGGTCGGCGTCGGCGAACACGATGTTCGGGGACTTCCCGCCGAGCTCGAGCGTCACCCGCTTCAGGGTCGACGCCGCGCGCGCCGCGATCTCCCGACCCACCCGAGTGGACCCGGTGAACGCGATCTTGGCGACGCCGGGATGCTCGACCAGGCGGGCCCCGGCGACCGGCCCGAGGCCCGCGACGACCTCCAGCACCCCCTCGGGCAGACCGGCCGAGCGGGCGATCTCGGCGAAACGCAGCGCGGTGAGCGGGGTGAGCTCGGCGGGCTTCAGCACCACGGTGTTGCCCGCGGCGAGCGCCGGCCCGAGCTTCCAGGCGGCGATCGTGAGCGGGAAGTTCCAGGGCACGATCAACCCGACCACGCCGAGCGGCTCGCGGACGGTGAACGCCTGCCCGCCGGACACCGGGATCGAATCGCCGAGCAGCCGCTCGGGAGCGCCCGCGTAGTAGTGGAAGACCTCGGTGACCATCGCCATCTCGCCCCGCGCGTCGCCGATCGGCTTGCCCGTGTTGCGCGCCTCGAGCACCGCGAGTGCCTCGGACTCCGCCGCCACGGCGTCGCCGATCGCCCGCAGCACGCGCGCCCGGTCAGCCGGGCTCACCGCCCGCCAGGCGGGATACGCGGCCCGCGCCCGGGCGACCGCCGCGTCGACCTCGGCCACGCCCGCCGCCGGCACGCTCGCCAGCACCGCCTCCGTTGCCGGCTCGAGGACCTGCAGCCCCCCGTCAGTCACCACTCGCCTCCGGATCGGCGACGGTCACGCCGTCGTCGGCGAACTGCAGCGTGCGCACCGGTCCGGTGAACGTGCGCCGTGCCGAGACCAGGTACCAGATGCCGACCGCCCCAATCACCCCGAGCGTCACCAGCGGCGCGTAGTTCACCGACTGCCAATCGAAGCCGTGCTTGAAGAACACGCCGGCGGGGTCGGCGGTGGGCAGGCAGAAGATGATCACGCACAGACCGACCCACACGAACGCGATCGGATTCACCCACCGGTACTTGCGTCCGAGCGTCCACGGACCTGTCTGGAAGGCGTCACCCATCCGCCAGCGCAGGAACACCGGGATCGTGTAGGCGATGTAGAGCCCGATGACCGCAATCGAGGTGACCGCGAAGAACGCGAACGGGAACCCCGCGGAGTTCGGGAAGTAGGCGGGGACGGTGATGATGGCCGCGAACAGGCACACGAACAGCACGGCGAAGGCCGGGGTGCCGTTGGCGGAGATGCGCCGCCACAGCCGGTGACCCGGGATCGCGCCGTCGCGCGAGAACGCGAAGGTCATCCGCGACGCGCTCGTCACGCACGCCATGCCGCAGAACAGCTGGCCCATGCACGAGATAATGATGACGAGCTTGGCCGCCCACGAGGAGAGCGCGGTCTCAAGGATCTCGACCGCCGGGAAGCTCGCGCCCTGGATGTCGGCCACGTGGGAGCGCTGCACCGCGAAGGTGAGTGCCAGCAGCAGCAGCCATCCGATCACCGCCGAGTAGAACACCGAGCGCCACACGCCTTTGGGTGCGGACTCCGAGGCCCCGTGGGTCTCCTCGGAGACGTGCGCGGAGGCGTCGTAGCCGGTGATCGTGTACATGGTGAGCAGGAACCCCAGCGGCAGCACGTAGAACCAGTACATGCCGTGGTTAAAGCTGCCGAAGTAGCGGTGGCCGAACACGTAGGAGAAGCTCGCGTGGTGGCTCGGCACGACGATCAGCAGCACGATGATCACCCCCACCCCGACGACGTGCCACCACACGCTCACCCCGTTGAAGATCGACACCAGGTGGCCGGAGAAGATGTTGATGAGGCCGTGGAAGAGGAGGATCGCGAGGAACAGGACGAACGTGACATGAGCGTCGTAGTGCACGTTGGCCGAGGCGAAGTTGGCGATGAAGTTCAGCTTGTAGAAGGCGAGCAGCAGATCGACGAAGCTCGCCGCCGCGTAGTCGACCGACGCCACCACGGCGACGAGGCCGATGAGGTTGAACCATCCGGTGAACCACCCCCACGCGGGTCCGCCGAGCCGTGAGGCCCAGAAGTAGATCCCGCCCGCGGTCGGGAACGCGGAGGCGAGCTCGGCCATGGAGAAGGCGACGCACAGCACGAACAGGCTGATCACCGGCCAGGCGATCGAGATCGCCACCGGCCCGCCGTTGTCGAACGCCTGCCCGAAGCTGGTGAAGCACCCGGCGAGGACCGAGATGATCGAGAACGAGATCGCGAAGTTCGAGAAGCTCGACCATCCGCGCTTGAGCTCCTGCGCGTAGCCGAGCTCGGCAAGCCGCTGCTCGTCGCTGCTTTGGGCGTCCAGGGTGCTGCTCATCGAAAGGCCTCCTCCGGTAAAGGTCTGTCCGGCCGCCCTTTGAGCGGCGCGGGGACGATATCCCGGCGCTCGCATGCCCGTCAAGCGCCGCATGGCCAGCCGGGGATGGCGGTCTGGATCAACCCCGCAGGCCGGCGAGCAGGGGCGGGGGGGCGCGGGTGTGCGCGGCCGCCGCGCGGGCCGACGCGGACTCGTCGCCGCGGCGCACCGCGGCGAGCAGCCGCCGGTGCTGGTCGTTGGCGACGTCCAGCACCTCGGGAGGGGGCGCGATGTGAGCGAGCAGCGAGCCGATCTCCCCCTGCAGCTCGGTCGCCCGGGCGACCAGCCGGGCGCAGCCGGTGAGCTCGGCGAGGCCGCCGTGCAGGGCGCCGTCGAACCGCCGGTAGCCGGCGAAGTCCTCGAGCGATCGATCGATCTCGACGATGAGCTGTTCGAGGCCGTCGAGCGCCTGCGCGGCCGGTCCGGCCCGGGAGGCGGCGAGCACCGCGATCCCCGTCTCGAGCGCCGTGCGTTCGCCACACACCTCACGCCAGTCGGCGCGCAGCTGGCGGGAG